>WQYS01000006.1 GCA_009781125.1 Acidobacteriaceae bacterium
CACGATCCGGTCAAGGTCTACAACGCCTACAAGCGCGCGGTCGAGCATAAGGGCGGACCGACGGTCGTACTGGCGATGACCGTCAAAGGCTACGGTCTCGGCTCGGCGCAGGCGCGCAACGCTACGCATCAGGAGAAGAAGCTGAGCGAGGAGGCGCTGCTGGCCTTCGTCAAGCAGTTTGAGATTCCGCTGCCCGAGCGCGCGGTGAAGGAAGGGGCCTTCTATCGTCCTGATGACTCGGCCCCTGAGATTCAGTACATGCAGGAGCGCCGTAGGGAACTAGGTGGCTATCTTCCGCAGCGCGACGCCTCCCACAAGCAGAGCTTCAAAGCGCCCGAACTCTCTACGCTGACCGAATGGACGGGCGGCTCGAACAACCGCGCCGTCTCGACCACCATGGGATTCGTCAGCTTAATGCGTCATCTGCTGAAGGACCCAGCCATCGGCAAGCTGATCGTCCCTATTGTTCCCGACGAGGGCCGCACCTTCGGCCTGGAGTCGGTCATCCGGCAGGTGGGCATCTACGCCGCAGAGGGGCAGAAGTATCATCCGCACGACGCCGACATGCTGCTCTACTACCGCGAGGAGCTGGACGGACAGATCCTCGAAGAGGGCCTCACCGAGGCCGGATCGATGGGTTCGTTCACCGCCGCGGGCAGCGCGTATTCAAACTATCGCGTGCCCATGATTCCGTTCTACATGTACTACTCGATGTTCGGCTTCCAGCGCATCGGAGACATGATCTGGGCGTTTGCCGACTCGCGCGGCAAGGGCTTCCTGATGGGCGGCACGGCAGGGCGCACCACCATGCACGGCGAAGGCTTGCAGCATCAGGACGGCCATAGCCCGGTGCTGGCGAGCACCGTGCCGACGTGCCTGACCTACGATCCCGCCTACGTCTACGAACTCGCGGTCGTGGTGCAGGACGGCATTCGCCGCATGTACGAGAACAGCGAGGATGTCTTCTACTACATCACCATGTACAACGAAGACTACGCGCAACCGCCGATGCCGGAGGGTGTCGCAGAGGGCATCCTGCGCGGCATCTACAAGCTCAAGGCGTCTTCAGGAGAGGCTGCAGCGCAACTGTTTGGCAGCGGACCGATTCTGAACGAGGTGCTGCGTGCACAGCAGATTCTGGAGACGAAGTACAAGGTTGCCACCGACGTCTGGAGCGTCACCAGCTACAACGAGCTTCGCCGCGACGCTCTGGCTGTGGAGCGCTGGAACCGTCTCCATCCTGCCGAGCCGGAACGCAGGAGCTACTTGCAGACGGCTCTCGAAGGAGCAAACGGCCCCATTATCGCCACGACCGACTACATGAAGTCGGTTCCGGATCAGCTTGCTCCGTGGCTTCCTTCGCGGCTGGTCACGCTGGGAACCGATGGCTTCGGCAGAAGCGACAACCGCGAGCATCTGCGCCGGCACTTCGAGGTCAGCGCCGAGTCCATCGCAGGCGCAACGCTCGCGAAGCTGGCTCGTGAAGGTAAGTTCGATCCAAAGGCCGCAGAGAAGGGGCTCGCCGAGCTTGGGCTTGATATCGAAGCCGTGGATCCTGCTCACGCGTGACACGCTTCTAGGTAGGCCAAGCCTTTAGGCTTGGCTTCTCAAGATAGGCAAAGAACTGGGCTTTAGCCCCTGGGGTATGCACTGCTTCTGATTGAGAAGAGAGCATACCTCAGGGCCTGAAGGCCCTTTTCTTGCATACCCCGAGATCGCCAAGCCTAAAGGCTTGGCCTACCTAGAAGCAAAAACTCAAATGCGATTGCTCCGTGCTCAGTCTCAGGTAAGTTCGAGACCTTCTGCTAGTTGTCTTGTATCCTCGAAGAAGAGACCTCAAAACAATGACAGCAAGATCGAAGAGTACCCCTGCGTCCCCAAAAGAGTCTAACGAAAATCCGCTTATCAGCAATGCGAAGTTCCGGCAAATCTACACGGCAATTGTCGAAGCGCGATTGTTTGATGAACATCTCGCGAAACTTCAGCGCCGTGCCAAGTCTTCAAGGCGTATGGCCTCGATAGCTGGAGAAGAAGCCTGCCGCGCCAGCGTACTGATCGAACTCCGGGCAGGCGACTTCATCAGCGATGATGCCATTCATCCGGTCACAGAGCTGATTCTTGGCGCAGAGGCCAGCCCTCTGCTGCAACGCACGCTCACATATCTGCGCACTGGGAAGCGAAAGGCGCTTCCTGCTGGCGATACTGCGCAGCAACTTTCGCCGGTTGACGACGCTGACGAGCGCCTGCGGCTTGCTCTTGGCGCAGCTCTGACGCAGAAGACTGCGAAGAAGGGCAACATCGTTCTCGCCTTCGTCCATCCGCACAGACTGAAGGGAAGCGAGTGGAAGAAGATTCTAGTACTGGCTCAGAGGCTGGAACTGCCGATTCTCTTCGTGGTTCTGCCGGGAAGTAAAAAGCATTCGGACAAGCGAGTGTGCGATCGTGCGCGGGCGGCGGGAGTTCCCGGAATTCCGGTTGACGCAGCCGATGCGGTTGCTCTATTCCGCATCGTGCAGGAGTCCATGGGCAGGACGCGCAACGCAGATGGCCCGGTGCTGGTCGAGTGCATGGCGTACAAACTGCCCGGTCAGCCAGCCGTCGAGGACCCTCTTCGCCACCTGAAGAAGTTTCTGCTGGAAAAGAAAATCTACGACCGGGCAGGACTGGATGCCGTCGCCATGGCATTTCGGAAGAGGCTCGGGAAGATATAGCTGTTATTTTCGAATATCTCGTAATCTCTGGGGTCGATTCCTGGCCGGTGGATGGTATACTCGCGCCATCGAGGTGAACATGCGTAAGGTTATTTTGCTGGCAGTGTGTTTCATGTTTTCGTTTCTGTTCCTTGGTTCGGCGCTGGCGCAAGACGTGGCCAACGTCTACTTCTACCGTTATCGCGGGGCTGTGGGCAAGGCCCTGAAACCGTCTGTCTATATCAACGAAGATGAGATGGGACGCCTGGTAAACGGCAGATACTTTGCAGTTAAGGTCAAGCCTGGAACGTACACATTCCGCGCCGAAGACAAGCAGGCGGGCGCGTCGGTTTCGATTGAGGCGGGCAAGAGCTACTATTTCCGCACAGAGGTAGCGACGGGATTCTGGAAAGGACATTTCCGGCTCACGATGGTTGCGCCCGAACAAGGCGAATATGACATCAAGCAGTTGAAGCCGAATGATCCGGAACATGTGAAGCGCGAAAGATATCCATAAGCGGCGACAGCTACGGAGAAGCCTTATGTTCGGCAGGACAGCTCTGTCGATGATCGAAAGTACGCGAGCGAGCGTTCCAGTCCTTCGCGCAGCTTGATCTTCGGTTCCCATCCGAGCAGAGTTCTGGCCTTCTGAATATCAGGCTTGCGGCGGGTGGGATCATCCACGGGCAGCGGACGGAATACGATCTCCGAACGCGAGCCGGTCACGGCCAGAACCTCGCGGGCGCATTCAAGGATCGTCCACTCCTCGGGGTTACCAATGTTGACCGGCAGATGCTCGTCGGAGCGCGCCAGGCGTACGATGCCTTCGATCAGATCGGAGACGTAGCAAAAGCTCCGTGTCTGCGCGCCGTCGCCGTAGATGGTGATAGGTTCGCCGGCAAGCGCCTGAATCATGAAGTTCGAGATGACGCGGCCGTCATTGGCCTGCAGGCGCGGGCCGTAGGTGTTGAAGATTCGCACCAGATGCGTGTTGACGCCGTAATAGCGGTGATAGGCCATTACGGCGGCCTCTGCGAATCGTTTCGACTCGTCGTAGACCGAGCGCGGGCCGATGGGGTTCACATTTCCCCAGTAAGTCTCTACCTGCGGATGGACCTCAGGGTCGCCGTAGCACTCCGAGGTGGAGGCCTGAAGGTAGCCAGCGCCGTATTTGCGGGCCAGATCGAGCGTGTTCATCGCTCCATAGGAGCCGACGCGGAGCGTCTCGACTCCCAGGCGCATGTAGTCTGCCGGACTCGCCGGAGAGGCGAAGTTGAAGATGAAATCGACGCGACCCGGATCGAAGACGCAGGTGATGTCCTGCTCGATCAGGCTGAAGCGCGGCTCGTTGGCAAGCTGCGCCAGATTATCGGCGCGTCCGGTGCAGAAGTTGTCGACGCCGAGAACTCGGTGGCCTTCTCCTATCAAGGAATCGCAAAGATGGGACCCCAGAAAACCGGCAGCGCCGGTCACGAGCACTGTTTTCGACGTCATTGACTCCTCATTTCTCTATCCTTGCCGGGCTTCCAGCCTCTGCGGTGCGAACCGTCGCCCGCGTTGGCGAGACTGCTGGCCGGCCCGTGCTCATATATGTGAATCCATTCTTCTGCATTACGCCGGGATCGTAAAGATTCCTGCCGTCGATGACGATCGGGTAGCGAAGCGACTGCCGCAGCCTGCCGAGGTCGAGCGCGCCGAACTCCTGCCAGTCGGTCAGTATCAGCAGCGCGTCCGCGTCACGGGCGGCAGAGTAGGCGTCCTCGGCGTATCGCAGCGTCGCGCTCGATGGCAGCACCTGCTCAGCTCGCGCCATCGCCGCCGGATCGAAGGCTGCTACAGTACATCCCTCGGCGAGAAGCAGCTGCACGATATCCATTGCGGGGCTTTCGCGGATGTCGTCGGTCTCGCCCTTGAACGCCAGGCCGAGAACAGCCAGCCGTTTGCCGCGAAGCGTCCACAGCGTGGCGCGCACCTTGCCCAGGAAGCGCTTCTTCTGCAGCGAATTGATCTTCTCTACCTCGGCCAGCAGGCTGAAGTCCACGCCCATCTGTTCGGCGACGGAGCGGAAGGCGGCCACGTCCTTGGGGAAGCAGGAGCCGCCATAGCCGATCCCCGGACGAAGAAAACGCGGGCCGATGCGGCGGTCCATGCCGATTCCTTGCGCCACCTGCTCCACGTTGGCGTTGGTGGCCTCGCAGAGGTTCGACACGGCGTTGATAAACGAGATCTTCAGCGCCAGAAAGGCGTTGGAGGCGTGCTTGATGATCTCGGCGCTCTGGGTCGAGGTCGTCAGCAGCGGAGGCCGCTTGTCGGCGTTTCGCCATCCTGGGATGGCGTCGGGCCGCCGGTAGTAATCGCCCGAGGTCAGCGGCTGGTAGATGCGGTTGAGCACCGCGATGGCGCGCTCGCTGTCCGCACCCACGACGATGCGGTCTGGATGCAGAAAATCCTCGACGGCAGAGCCTTCGCGCAGAAACTCCGGGTTGGAGACGATGTCGAAGAGCTCCTGATGCACGCCGTTGCGTTCCCCATTGCGCTCCATGGTCTTGCGAATCCACTCGCTGGTGTAGACGGGCACGGTACTCTTTTCGACGATGACTTTATAGGAGTCCATGGCGCGCGCAATCTCGCAGGCAACAGCCTCGACGTAGGAGAGATCGGCCTCGCCACGCTCGCTCTGCGGCGTGCCCACGGCGATAAAGATGGCTTCGGCGAAGCGCGTGGCCTCGGCCAGGTTCGACGTGAAACGCACCCGGCAGTTACGATGCCGCTCCAGAAGCTCGGGCAGGAACCTCTCGTGAATGAGCGCGTCTCCCCCTTCGAGGGCCGCGACCTTGCGCTCGTCGTTATCGACGCAGACAACTTCGTGGCCGATCTCTGCAAAGCAGACGGCGGCCACCAGGCCGACGTAGCCGGAGCCGACCACTGCAATCCGAATGCTCTCCCCCATAAGCTCCTCCGCGAGCTGTCTTAATGTTATCTGGCTTTCGATTCTTCGAGAAACAGACTGAACCCTACCAGACGTTACATGCATTTACCGTGGCCACGGGTTGCTCGGACCCCACTCATGCCGGGCGCCCCACCCATGCGCAAAAAACGCGCGTGAATGGGGCCTCCGGATTCCTCCACATGAGCACAGCAGCCGGAGTGCGAATATCGGCAAGTTGCTCGAAGCATTGCCAGAGTGATGTTATGGATGATAGCTTTCTTATCGGCTCATCAGGAGAAGAACATACATGCAGCAGTGCTACAACGGGATCAAAGTCCCCGAAGATGGAACCGCGATCCAGTACGAAAACGGCAAATATATTGTCCCCGACAACCCGGTCATTCCGTTCATCGAAGGCGATGGAACGGGCCGCGACATATGGAAGGCGTCGCAGCGCGTCTTCGATGCTGCTGTCGCAAAGGCTTATGGCGGCAAGCGGCAGGTGAAGTGGTTCGAGGTGCTCGCCGGAGAGAAAGCATACAGACAAACCCAGAACTGGCTCCCCGACGATACGGTCAAGGCGACGGTGGACTTTCGCGTGTCCATCAAGGGGCCGCTGACGACGCCGGTGGGCGGCGGCATCCGTTCGCTGAACGTGGCCCTGCGCCAGTTGATGGACCTCTACCAGTGCGTGCGTCCGGTGAAGTATTACGCTGGAGTACCCAGTCCGGTGAAGGCCCCCGAAAAGCTCGACGTGGTGATCTTCCGCGAGAATACTGAGGATATTTACGCCGGCATCGAGTTCCGCGAAGGCACGACGGAGGCGGCGAAGATGATCGGCTTCGTCAACGATGAGATGCTGAAGGGAACGAAGAAAAAGGTGCGGCTGGATTCAGGCGTGGGCATCAAGCCGATCTCCGTCACCGGCTCCAAGCGGCTGGTGCGGGCGGCGATTCGCTATGCCATTGCCAACGGGCGCAAGACCGTCACTCTGGTGCACAAGGGAAATATCCAAAAGTTCACCGAGGGAGCGTTCCGCGAGTGGGGCTATCAGGTCGCGACCGAGGAGTTCCGCGAGCACGTGGTGACCGAGCGCGAGAGCTGGATTCTCGGCAATCTCGAAGCCAGTCCCAGGCTGACGGCAGAAGAGAACGCCGCGCTGGTGGAGCCGGGAATCGAGTTCGCTCCCAAGGCGTTCGTGGATGAGGTGATCGCAGAGGTCAAGGGCGTGATCGCAGCCATTGGCGCGTCGCACGGCAACGGCAAGTGGAAGCAGAAGATTCTGGTCAACGACCGTATCGCCGATTCGATCTTCCAGCAGATCATCATCCGTCCGGGCGACTACAGCGTGCTGGCGACGACCAACCTGAACGGCGACTACATCTCCGACGCGGCGGCGGCGCAGGTCGGCGGTCTGGGCATCGCTCCGGGGGCGAATATCGGCGATGGCTACGCCGTCTTTGAAGCCACCCACGGCACCGCGCCCAAGTATGCCGACAAGGATGTGATTAATCCGGGTTCGGTGATGCTATCGGGCGTGATGCTGTTCGACTTTATCGGATGGAACGAGGCGGCGCGACTGATCGAGTCGTCGATGGAGAAGACCATCCAGCAGAAGTACGTGACCTACGACTTCGAGCGGCAGATGGCAGGCGCAACCAAGGTGAAGACCAGCGAGTTTGCCACGCGCATGATCGAAAACATGTGAATCCTATTTCACAGCAAGACATCTGTTTGAAAAGAACGGAGTTTTAGATGCGTAAAAAAGTAACCATCGTAGGTGCAGGCAATGTAGGCGCGACCACTGCACACTGGATATCGGAAAAGGAACTTGCCGATATCGTTTTGATCGACGTAGTTGAGGGAATACCGCAGGGCAAGGCGCTCGATCTGCTGGAGGCGATGCCGATCGAGATGCAGGACTGCAACATCCTGGGGACCAATGACTATGCCGATACGGCAGATTCCGATGTCGTCGTGATTACAGCAGGCATCGCGCGCAAGCCGGGAATGAGCCGCGACGATTTGCTCCAGACCAACTTCAAGATCATGAGCGATGTGGTTGCGAAGGTAGTGGAGCATTCGCCGCATTCGATTCTGGTCGTGGTATCGAATCCGCTCGACGCCATGGTGCAGACGGCGTACAAGCAGTCCGGCTTCCCGCGCGAGCGAGTCATCGGTATGGCCGGAGTTCTCGATTCGGCGCGCTTCCGGACGTACATCGCCGAGGAGCTGAACGTCTCGGTGGAGAACGTGACAGCGTTCGTGCTGGGCGGGCACGGCGATTCGATGGTTCCGCTCTCGCGCTATTCGACGGTGGCGGGCATTCCGATTACGGAGTTGATCTCGCCCTGCCGCCTGAAGGTGCTGGAGAAGCGGACCGCCGATGGCGGCGCGGAGATTATCAAGTACCTGAAGACAGCTTCGGCTTATTATGCGCCGTCGGCTGCGATTACGGAGATGGTCGAAGCCATCCTCAAGGACAAGAAAAAGATACTGCCCTGCACGGCGTATCTGGAGGGAGAGTACGGGATCGACGGCTTGTATATAGGAGTTCCGTGCAAGCTGGGCGCGAAGGGGCTGGAGCAGATCATCGAGATCAAGCTGACTGCGGAAGAGCAGGCGGCTCTCGACCGCAGCGCAGAGTCGGTCAGAGAGCTATGCACGGTGATCGGCGTGGCGTGACCGGATCGTCTTTCCCGCAGATATGGTGCTGTGATTCCTTATCCCTGAAGGTCTGTAGCTAACTCAGACTGGTTTGGTTTGCTCTGAGACATCTCATCCCGGTCGAGGGTCGATACGCAGTTGCGTCCGCTGAGTTTTGCGTCGATCATCGCCATCTGACATCTTTGAATCAGTTTATTCGAGCTATTTATCGCCCATCTGGATTGCTGATCTGAAGTAGTGTAGCCCACGCTGACCGTAACTACGGGGCTATCGGAACCCCGTCTCTCCAGGTTGAGGCGGGCGACGGAAGCGCGTATCTGCTCCGCCACCAGAGCCGCTTGCTTGCTGTTGGCATCCGGCAGGACCACGGCTATCGCGTCAACCGCTAAACGGGCCACAAAACTGCGATCTACAATTTTGCACACCGAATCGGCTATGGCGCTCAGGCATCTGTCTCCGCGAGCGGCCCCGTAGCGTTCGTTGTACTCCTTGAAATGATCTACGTTCAACAGAATGAGAGAGAGTTCTGACTTACTATCTACGGCTTTCTTCCAATGTTCGTCCAGAAGAGCAGCAAACGAACGGAAATTGGGAAGTCCGGTAACTTCGTCAATATAAGCCAACCGTTCCAATTCCTGCTCGCGCTCCTTGCGTTGAGTAATATCACGCATTGTCAGCAGCACTTTCGCGTCTTCATTTCTGCTTTCGTCGTCCAAGATACGCGCATGGATCTCCATAAACACGTAAGTTCCGTCCTTCTTCCTCATGCGGATGCAGACGAAAAGAGTGGTAGCTCCGTCGTTTACTCGTTCCCGGAAGAAGTCCTCGGCAAACGGAAGGTCTTCATCCATGATGAACTCTGCTCCATTTCTTCCGTTCATCTCCTGCGGATCCCAGCCCAGCACCTGTCTGCTGGAAGGCGACGTGTAATAAATAGTCCAGTCAAGTCCAATCAGACAGATGACATCGGCGTTCGCTTCAGAAAGTAGCTGGAAATCAATCTCGGAAGTATCTGCCGCATTTTGCTCGACAGTATTGGTTTCGGCGTAGCTTTCGTCTGTTGCCGGCTTCCCATCCGATAGAAGTAATTCGCCCGGCTGGCTTGACTTAAGAAAGCTGCGATGCAAAGTGGGTGTTTTTCTGAAATATCGAGTGAAGTTGCGCGTGAAATGACTTTGGTCGGAGAATCCAGTCTGGCTCGCGATTTCACCTATAGTTTGATCTGTATCTTTAAGAAGAACTGCGGCTGTCTCTAATCGTCTTTGAATAATCCACTGGTTAGGACTGGTTCCTGTTGTAGCGCGGAACTTACGGCGGAATTGGCGTTCTCCCAGACCTATCAACCTGGCAAGCATCTCGACCGAGAGGTTATCCGCTAAATTTTCCTGCACGTATTGAGTAATCTCATTGAAATTCTGGTAAGAGAGGCTGATGTCATCGGGCGCTGCATTTCCCCTCGTCAATTGAGACATCAAATGCATAAAGAACGCGCGAAGAAGAGCTTCGAGATAAAGTGGATTCTGTGAGGAGTTTCGTAGTTTGCCGATGACCAGATGACCAAGAGTCACGGCCTGGATCTCTTGAATCACATAGCATTGATCGAGGTCGATTTCCGGCAGGTGTTGATCGCGCGCCAGAGACTCCAG
Source organism: Acidobacteriaceae bacterium (assembly GCA_009781125.1). The sequence goes on from WQYS01000006.1 coordinate 9,933, forward strand.
CTTTGAACCTTTCGCCACCAGAACCAGCATCTTCGCAGATCCCAGCCAGCGGCACCTCACGAATAAGTGGGACGGCACGAAGCAGATTGTTCCAGACCTCATGTGAATCACAAAACGCTGCCGTAAAGTCGACACCACGAATCGGAGTTCTGGTATCCCGGTATAGAGAAAAACAAGATATTTCGAGGCGTCCCGGATGAATGTGGGAACGTCGCTTTCATTCATAACCTCGAATGCAGCGTCCAGCACGGAATCATGGCGTGCCTCCTCCTCGTTACCAAGCAGTTGTCTTCTCACTACAAACACCGGCGCCTTGAAATGTAGAGATTCATTTTGCAAGACGATTGGTATTTGTACACGCATTCGCGCCGATTAATCCAAAAGATAAATTTTAAAGATAGGAATATCCAAGCTGTTGGACGTGCTTTGCATAAATAGGTACGGTCTCAAACAGTATTTTGAGAGGCGGGTAAACTGTTGAATCTCTGTCGTGAAAGCGACAGACTGCCCCGGGACATGGTTTCTAAAATGTTCACCCGATTGTAGTTATCGGTGCCGTTGCGTATTCGCAATTTTGTTCTATGCCCATTGTTCGGCTGCCCGGCTATAAGCTGAACAAAATTAGCGGGTTGACAGAGCAATCCAGTCTGTTGGGGAGTCGGCGTTGTGAAGTGCGCGTATTACGCAGAAGATTTGGTCGAAGCCGGAGCACTCTGAAGCGGCAACCGAGATCACTGTTTGATCCGATCACACGCTTGCGCTCTGATCCACAGGATGCGAATAACTCCGACGCTGAGAGCGAGGGTTCGTATTTTTCAGTATCAGACCGCGTAACGGAAAAGTAAATTATATGACCGTTTTATGCTATCTACTGAAAAATTGACGATTATATCCATGACGCAAATTGGTGCATTTTAGCAACATAGTTACTGTGTTATTGGATTTTTCTGCATGCATGAAAAAAGTAGATCGGTGTTTGTATCGCGTTGCAGTGATTAGTTTGTTCTCTTTTTGGCAGACTTGCGGTTTTCTGTTGTGTTTGTTGTTTTGTCCGAGTCGATAGGCGATGGTGATGACCAAATTCACCTGAGCGGCGGATGGCTAGTAAGGAGACAAAATGCCGTTATCGAACATTTGTAAACGTTCCTGCAATTTAAAGGATTTAAGGCCCCTCTCCCAGTATATGGTGAGTGCTTTTCTGTTTGTTCTGTTTGGGGCTGCATCGGCTGGACCATCTGCGGCTCAGACTCAGCCGTCGGTTACCGGCACGGTTGCCGTGGGCGCGGGCCAGGCCAGTGGTGCTTGCAACCTTGTCACCAACAAATGTTACTTCCCCAGTTACGGCAAAGCCTCGGTGACGGTCGTTGATGGCAGCACAGGCCAGGGGTCCACGGTGAGTGGCTCTTTCGCGACAGTGCCAAACGGGGTTGCGATTGATCTTGCGTTGAACAAGATATATGTTGCCAGCTCGACCGATGGGACGCTTTATGTAATCGACGGCACGAACGACTCGCTTAATACGACCCTGACGCTGGCGTCGACGAGCGGTCTGGGCCTTCCCGCCGTCGATCCTGTTACTCACTACGTCTATGTCCCCGACAAAGGCAACGGCGGGCTGCTTGCGGTTGACGGCAGCACCATCACAAGTTCCGGCAGCGGTCCTATTACTTCTATGTCTGTAAGTGCTGGTCCGGGTTCTTTCGGCGCCGCGGTCAATCCTGTCACCCACAAGGTGTACATGAGCAATCCGGCAGGCGGCATTGTCTCTGTGTTCGATGGTTATGGAGCGCAGAGTCCGGGCAGTGCGGTGAGTCATGATGTAGACATCACGCTTTTGTCGCCCAACGTAGCAAACCCGCCCTTCTACATGGGCATCAATCCTGTCACCGACACCACGTATGTCACTGCAGGATCCTTCCTGGTCGCGATTAACGGTTCTGAATACACGATTCAAGTCTCCGACAACCTTGGTCCGTCGATTGCGGGTATCGCGGTAGACCCTGTTACGAACAATATATTTGTTGGCGGCGCTCGTCTCTATGTGTTTTATGGCTCCCCGAGCAACGCTGACACCGTATCCACTGTGGCGGCATTTTTCCCGGCGGTGAATCCGGCAACCGGGCAGGTGTACGCAGTTGGCTATACCGGGTCTAACAACGTCTATGTGTACGACGAGGTCACCGCTCAGCTCACGACCCTGTCGCCGGGGCAGGCGACGCCTGTCGGTGTTGCGGTGAACCCTGTCACCAATACTGCTTTCATTGCGAATCAGGGCTCCAACAACGTGACCATGGTTGGCGGCAACCAGAACATGCCAGTCCCAGGCACGCCGGTGACAGGCACGAACTCTGTGGTGCTGGAGCCGTACAATCCCCAGACCTCGATGGATAACGGCTACGTCTACGCGCAGAGCGGCGGCACGTCGGGCATCGCTGGGGCGTATCTTTACGCGATCGGCCTGCCTGCGGCTCCGGGCGCTTCGATTGGTTCGCTGACTTCGATTCAGCTTGGAGCGCCGTATTCGACGGCAGGGAATGTCTGCCGTCCGATCAGCACGCGCATTAACCCGTCGATTCATCGGGCCTACTTCCGCATCTCTTGCAGCAGCGGGTCGGCAGCCGATGCGGTTGGCTATGTTGACACTACGACCAACCAATGGGGCGCGGCGGTCTATGTTGCTCCGGTGATTGCGTCGAAACAGATGAAGGTTTGCGGCCTGGAGATCAATCCGGCCAGGGACACCATCTTCGCGCTGCTTAAGGACGTTTGTACGGCAGGTTCGGCGACGGCAGCCTATATGGTGACGATCCAGGGCGGCACGTGGACTGCGGGCGCGCCGGTTTCGCTGGGCACCAACGCCACCAACGCCTTTGGCGTGGACCAGGCGTCCAACAAGGTCTTTGTCGGAGAGTATGTATCCAGTCCCCAGTCCAGCAGCGTGGAGGTACTCGACGGAGCTACGGGCCAGATCGTGCAGACCGTCACCTTAGGTCAGCCGGGAGCCTTCAACAACAGCACGGCAGCCAGCGGCGCTACGCTGCCCAGGGTGCAGGTCAACCCTTACAGCCATAACGCCTATGTGAGCTTCGCGAACACCACGAACTCGAACCGGATCCAGATCATCACGAACGATCCCGTAAATGGATATACGTCTCTGGTCAATCCGGTCTTGATGCAGGCAACGGCGAATACGAGTCCTGCGTCGTTCTTTATCTTCGACCCCAACGGCATGGTCTACGCCGAGCAGGCGGCAAACAATACGGTAATCCCGTTCAGTGAAAAAACCGCTCTCAGCACCAGCGCCGTCATCACTCCGAGTCCGGCGTGGCCGGCCATGAACAACGGAGGGTCCGGTTGTAGCGACCCGATCTCACATAAGGTTTATATTCCGCTGAGCGGCGGCACCACCGTTCGCATTATCGATGCGGTGACGAACACTGTGCTTGGTACCTCGCTTACGGTTGGCAGCGCGGGGAAGAACTGCAACCTGACTCCGGACGGAAACTATCTCGTTGTCGGCTCCGCTGGAAGCAGCAGCGTTTATTTCTTCGACCTGCGGAGAAACCAGCCTGTGCCGCTGACGGTGGATTCTATTGAAGGGATCAGCGATTCGTGGACCCAGGCGACGAGTTCTGTTTCCGGAGAGGCGTATGGCAACTACTTTGTAACTCAGAACCAGACGCCGAGCTTCACGGTTACGGCATCCAGCCACTATTCGACGTCGCCTGCTCTGAGCGGCGCTTCCGGCGTGAATGATCCGAAGCCGACGAAGATATACTTCACCGCAGATGGCTTGACGCCGATGCAGTCGGCCACGCCCGACGAGTCGGTGGGCACGCCGTCTAACGAGGCCAGCTTTACCGCCACGCTGCCGAGGATGCACACGGGCATTCACTATCTGGATGTCTATGCAGCCTATGGAGACGAGTCCAAGGTGCATGAGAATAGCTCGTCTCCGCAGTTGAGCTTGATCGCTGCCTATCAGTTCATGATTCAATCGACGCCGACCAAGACGGTTCTCGCGCCGAGCGAAAACCCGTCTATCGTAGGCGACAGCGTTACCCTTACGGCAATCGTAACACCGGCCCTGGAGCCGCAGCCGAACGGCTTCGACATCACCGGCCAGGTGAGCTTTTACGAAGGGACGACCCTGCTTGGTTCAGCGCAGGTAGTCAAGCAGGCCGACGATACTTACACGGCACAGATCACGATTCCGACGGCGATGACTACGGCAGGTTTGTCCGGACAGGTCGGACTTGCCGGACTTGGAATCCATAACCTTTCGGCAACGTACTATGGCGATGCATCCTACAGTGAATCGACCGGCTCGCTGGCCGAAAGCGTTCAGGCGCAGACGGCGACGGCTCTGACGTCGGTTCCATCTTCGTCGCAGGTTGCAGGCAACAACGTGACCTTTACGGCCGTTGTGGAGCCGGTACAGACGGGTGGACCTGCACTATCCGGGACGGTAAATTTTTACAACGGCAGCACGCTGCTGGGTTCAGGCGCTTTGTCGCTCGTGGGCGGCGTCTACCAGGCGACTTACTCTACCAGTTCGCTTGCAGTTGGAGACCATCCCGCTATTACGGCGACCTACCTCGGCGACGGAACTTATTACGAAACGTCGACGAGCAACAACCTGGGCCTGACTATATTCGATTCGAATGTGACAGTAACAGTCCAGTCCACTCCGAATCCTTCGGCGGCCAGCCAGTCAGTTACCTATACGGCCACGGTGTCTTCGACCGAGGCTACGGGAACCATGGTGTTTACCGCAGTCCCGGCGGGTGGAGGAGCTGCGATTGCTCTCGGGTCGGACGCGGTTACCAGCGGCGTAGCGCAAATCTCCTCTTCCGCGCTGACAGTGCTGGGCGCGTACACCGTTACGGCGGCTTACACCAGCGATAACGGTTATCTACCTAATTCGGGAACGATGACGCAGATTGTTACCGATGCCCTTTGTGGCGCGAATGGCTTCGGTGAGGTGGCAGTAGGCCAGAAGCTGGTCTGCGCCGTGAGGGTTCAGCTTTCCGACGGCGGTCTGGGGACGAGTCTCAGCGTGGTTACGATGGGAGCGCCAAGCCTGGACTTCAATGCCACCACGCCTGCGGATTCGGCGGCCCCAGGCTACTTTGTACTGCCTGCTTCGCTTGCATGCAGTCCGGCGACGGAGTACCCGGCAGGCGCGACCTGCTGGCAGATGGTGACATTCGCGCCGAAGTCCCCTGGTCTGCGTACTGGCGCGGTGGTGCTGCTGGACAGGGTTCAGCCTGACGATGGCAGTGGCAGCGGCGGCGGCAGCACTCCCGATAACTGCGACGACTCCTGGGATCCGGACTGCATGAGCTCCGACCGGCCCGGAGGCGCGGGCGGGGATAGTACCTTCTCGCCTGGACCCTATGCTACGGCCTACATCTGGGGAACGGGCGTGGCCCCGCAGATCATCTTCCTGCCTGGAAAAGTTAGTACTGTCTTCTCTGTTTCGCAGCCAAATGGAATAGCTGTCGATGCTCAGGGCAACATCTTCGCCACTGACGCAGGTGCCAGCATTGTTTACGAATACCGAGTCTCTGACGGGGCAAGGCTTAATCTTGCAGACAACACTAATTCTCCAGCTTATATCTATAACCCTGAACAGATTTCAATTGATGGCGCAGGCAACCTGTATCTGGTAGACCGAGTCAGGCTGCATCTGGTCAAGATGACCCGGCTATCTGATGGGAGCTATACGCTACCGGTCGAAATTCCGACCAGCACCCTGAGTTCACCTATGGGCACTGCCGTAGATACGGCGGGCAACGTCTATGTTGCCGATAGCGGAAATGGCCGGATTCTGAAAGAGACCTTACAGCCTGATGGCAGCTATGTTGAAACCGTTATTGCAGATTCCAGCACCGGATGGCTCAATCCAATGGGTGTTGCCGTAGATACATTTGGAAATCTGTATGTTTCGAGCACCAATATGGGCACTTGCTGGAGCGGTCCTGCTCCTGGCAATATCTATAAGTTAACGCTGTCGGGAGGAGTTTATAGTTCTCCCACCGTAATCCCAACCAGCCCATTAACCTGCCCATTCGGTGTGACCGTGGATGCTGTTGGAAATCTCTTTATTGCCGATACCCGGTATCCTTCTACTACAGGTCAGGGCTCGAACCTTGGCCGTATTGTAAAGCTGGCTCTCGAGCCAGGTAATAGTTATACAGAGAGCACCATTCTGGACGATGGATTTGCTCCCTATAACGTTGCGGTTGATGGACAGGGCAACATTTATCCTGCCGACGCGGCAGGAGGGGGAGCTGCGAAACTGGATTTGGCGACTCCGAAGGCCGTGGACTTCCCAGTTACGTGGGTAGGTCAGACAAGCGCTCCCGAGTCAGAGACCATACAGAACGTCGGCAACGCGCCTCTGACGATCAACGGCGTGCATCCGGATGGCAATAATCCTGCCATATCGCCCGTAGACTTCCAGTGGGCGACGGTCAGCACCTCGACGCCTCCGGTGTGCGTAAGCGGAGACCTCGCAGTCAATGTCCAGTGCAACCTGTGGTTCGACTTTACGCCGGTGGTCCCCGGACCAATCTCCGGTACTGCCGATCTGAGCGACAACAATTTGAATCAGACCTCTCCGCTGGCGGTGCAGCACATTCCGCTGAACGGTTCCGCGGCGCTGATCAAACTTCTATCCGTGACGCCGAACGAGGTGGTGCAGGGCGTTGGAACGCCGGTGACGTTTGTTGCGGAGCTGGACTACGCTCCATCGACGACCGGCGCGGTATACATCAACCTGACTAACTCGTCGTTGCCCGCGGTTCCTCCCATGGAGGCGCTCTGCGAGCCAACCGCGGTGCCCAATGTGGCGAACTGCACGGTGGCTAACTGGAACTCCGGAGGCTTGGTGGCGGGCGTGTACAACGTCACGGCTTCGACCGGAGGCGTGGTCAGCACGACTCTGCCGCTGACGTTGACGGTGGACCCGCTCTCTGCGACCACGACGGTGATAACTTCATCGCGGAATCCGTCGCTGGCGACTGATACAACTGCCCCAACGTTCACGGCACATGTGACGACGCCGGGCAGCTATCCGCTGACGGGCACGGTGTCGTTCAGCATAACGGCTCCGGGCAGCGGTACTCCTACAGTGATGTGTACGAACGTTGTGCTGGCCTCCGATGGCACGGCGAACTGTACGCCATCCTCTCTGCTTACGACCGTTGGCATCTACACGGTTACGGCGACCTACAACGGCAATGGCAGCGATCCGCTTAATCTGTCATCGACGGCGGATTATCTGCAGGTCGTCAATGATGCTCTTTGCGGTACGAACAACTTCGGTCATGTTTCAGTAGGCCAGAAGCTGGTTTGCGCTGTGAAGGTGTCGCTTCCTGGCGGCGGTCAGGTGGCGAGTATCGACGTGCTCACGACGGGCGCGACGAGCCTGGAGTTCAATCCCACCGATCCATCGGCGGATTCGACGGCTCAGGGCTACTTTGTAATGCCGGCCTCGCTTGCATGTAATACCACAACGAATTATCCAGATGGCGCGATTTGCTTCGAGCAGGTGACCTTCGCGCCGAAGTATCCGGGTATGCGCCTGGGCGCGGTGGTACTGAGTTTCGCGGATACGACCGGGACTGGGACTGGAACCGGCGGCAGCACTCCTGATGACTGCGAAGACTCGTGGGATCCGGACTGCATGAGCTCCGACAGGCCCGGAGGTGGGGGCGAGGACAGTGTGCGCGCTCCTTTCGAACCCATCTATATCTGGGGTACGGGTGTGGCTCCGCTGGCGGTATTCAACAGTCCGCTCAACCAGCCCATAGCACTGAGCAGCGGATTTGTAAGCCCCATCGCCACGGCGATCGACAGCAGCGGAAACGTCTACGTGGCAGATGCTGGCCTTGGTGTCGGCGGTGTTTCGGGAGTGTATGAGATACAGGGCAGTTGTATCAGCACTGCGCCGGATCCATCGACCTGCCCAAAGACCACGCTGGGCGCGGGCATCTCTTCTCCTCAAGCGATAGCAGTCGATGGAGCCGGAAACGTCTGGGTCCAGGGAAATACTGCCTTGTACAAGATGACACCTAATTGTGCCGACGCAAGCTGCGTAACGACAGTAGGTGCCTTCGGTGGCATGGGCGTAGCTGTGGATGGCAGCGGCAACGTATATGTTTCCTCTGGCAACACGCTGCAAATGATTCCAGCGGGTAGCACAAGCGCGTTTCCGCTGACGGGTTCACTCCCTTACTCCCCCACACAGGGGATAAGTGGCGTAGCAGTGGACGGCAATGGAAATGTGTATCTCGGCGCAACCAACGGCAATACTTTAGCGGTGGAAGTTCTGGGAAGTTGTATCGCGAACGTTACCAGCACGAGCGGCCCGGTCGACCCAAGCTGCGTAAAGACAGTGGGCAACGGATTCACAGAGCCTACGGGCGTAGCGGTGGACGCAGCCGGGAATCTCTATGTTCTGGATTACAACTACACAGCTTTTCCCAGCACAACCGGCACGGTGAAGGAGATTCTGGCCAGTTGCATCAGCACGGCGGCAGACCCCTCCACCTGCTCGAGCATCATGCTGTACAGCGGCGTCAGCCACTTTGGCATGGGCATATCGCTGGATGGCATCGGGAATATCTATGGAGCTGGTTTCCTGGGCGGCACCGGGGTGGTGTTGATAGACCGCTCGGTGACTCCGGGATTGTCCTTCGCTACATCGCCAATGTGGGTGCCAAGCACAGACAGTCCGCAGACGGCGATAGCGCAAAACATCGGCAACGATACGCTGCTCCTCGTGAGCGAGCCGGTGGCCTCGCAGATAACTGCTCCCACGACGCCGTCGAGTTTCCTGCTGGATGGGTCGTATGCGTGCGGGACGTCGGTGGCGATGGGCGCGCTCTGCTATCTTCCCGTGGACTTCAAGCCCAATGCGGCAGAGATAATTCAGGGCGTCCTAACGTTGACGGACAACAGCCTGAATATAGCTAACTCTCAACAGATAGTTCCATTGAATGGCGAAGGCATCGATGTCACGCCTGTGATTACAGTGACTGAGGTAAATCCTGCGTCGGTGATACAGGGGCGCGGAGATATGGTGGAGCTGACCGCGACGGTAGACTTTGTCCTGCCAACAGCTCCGACCGGCGAGGTGAACTTCATCATCGACGGCCAGAAGATTCTGGCGTCCTGCATGCCGACGGCAGGCTCTTCTACGCAGTTGACCTGCCATACGGCGGCGACCTACATTCCTTCAGGTGCTCTTCCGGCGGGTATTTATCCTGTTACGGCGACAATAGACGCGGACAGCGTCTATAACAGCGCTTCCACCACCGGCACGGCGCCGACGCTGACGGTGAAAGCTCCGATCCCGCCGCCGCGGTTGAGCACGAACGCCGGAGTGGGTGTCAATCCCGCGACCGACTTCGTCTATACCACCAATAGCGTCAACGATAAGGTCACGGTCCTGAATGCGCGCACGGCGACGGTCAGTACGCTTGACGTGGGCAGCCAGCCTTATACGGCGGCGGTCGATCCAGCCCTCAATAAGATATTCGTAACTAATACCGGCAGCGACTCGGTTTCAGTCATCAACGGCGCGACCAATACGGTGATGGCTACGATACCTCTGGCTTCGGGTGCTGCTCCGAAACAGATGGCCGTGGATGCAGCGGCAGGTTATGTCTATGTCGTCAACAGCGGCACGGATTCCATCTCAGTCATCAATGCTGCTGACAACAGTTTGGCAGTAGCATCGCAACCGGTGCAGATGGGGCCGGATGCGGTGGCCGTCGATCCCAACACGCATATGGTCTTTGTGGCCAATGCCTCGTATGACACGGTCTCTGTCTTCCGGGGATTCACCGGAGTGTCAGGCAGCACGCTGAGCGCAGCCGGCACGGTGAACGTAGGCGGAAGCCCGGTGTCTGTTGCTGTCAATCCAGTGACGGGCATGGCTTATGTGGCGAACTACGCGGGTAACTCGGTCTCGGTCATCAGCGAAGCGTCACCGAACACTGTAGCGGCAACGATTCCCCTGGGCGCGGGAGCCAATCCCGTATCGGTGGTGGTAGATCACATGACCAACACGGCTTATGTGGCAGATTATGGGCTCGGCAAAGTCTGGGTGATCGATGGAGAAAACAACACCCTTGATCCGAGTACACCTGCGGGGATCATTACGGGAACCGGGCCGATCCAATTGGAGACTAACTCGCTCACCAACGAGGTGTATGTCGTCAATACGGTCAGTAGAAAGCTATCCATCATCGATGGCCGCACGGGTTTGGTCACGAGCCCCCAGTACATGTCGGTGATCGATGGAACCACGCTCACACTGCAACCTTCCACGACTTCAACCTTACCGATTAACTCCGTAGGAGTTGGCGTCGATGCTATTACCAACAAGGCCTATGTAGTGAGCGAGGACGGCAGCATTGCCATCACCAGCGGCGATACGAATACCGTGATCGCTACGCTGTCAGCTCCAGTGACGGGCATGGCGCAATATAACCCTGTCAACGGCGAGGCCGATCTATACGGCGGGGCTTCGTTTATTGCCGTGAAGGGGCCGTTGCAGGCGAACGTGAAAACGATTCCGATGCTCCCCAGCGGGGAAACATCCTGCAGCTCGATAGGGAATCCCAAGATCGACATACTCAACCAGAGAATTGTCTTTGGCCTGCGTTGTACTGTTCACAATTATATTGCCTACTTTGACATGAAAACCGATACGTTTGGAGGGACACTGTATACCTTTGCCGGATCGGTATATGCCGGAACTCTACAGGTCAATCCAATCACCGGTACGGTTGTGTTCGGGAGTTCTGCGAATACGAATGTGTATATGGTCGATTACTCAGGCAACCTTCTAGCCACAATTCCGCAGCCGACAGGAAGTGGTGCGCATATATTCCTAAATCCGGCCAACAATAGAATTTATGCGCCTTCATACACAACCAGTCCGGCTTCTTCGTCGGTAATGGTGATAGATAACGGGACGGGAAGTGTAATTACAACGATTCCACTCCCTGACGGCGCGCAGCCTACATGGGTAAACGCAAACAATTACAACAATAAACTTTACGTTAACAGTCCGGGTAACAGCACGGTGAGCGTGTTTGATATGACTACAAATGCGCTATTAGATTCGCCGGTCTCTATCAGCTCTCCTGCCGGGATGACGCTGTTTGGGCCCAATGATAGCGTCTGGGTAACACAGTCGACACCGGCGGCCTTCACGGTGCTCGACGGTGATTCAAATCAAATCGTAGCGACGCCAACTGGCGGCGGCGCAGCGGGCCTGATTGATCCGATATCCGCGAACTATTACTACGTGAGTGGAACTACTTTGTACTCGATTGGTAGTGCCACCTTCCAGCCGCGCGGAACTACAGCGGTTGGATCAACCCCATCCATAGGCGAAAACTACGACAACAGTCAAGGGACCTCGCTGGATCCAGGTTGTGGCATGTTGTATGTTGCCAACAGAGGCAGCAGCTCAATTTCGGTAGTTCATTTGAGAAATACGGCTGTCTCAAACGTAAATGGCACAGAAGTAACTTGCGACAACGACACTATCATGCCGTTTACGATTTCGCATATAGTCGGCGATCCTACGGTCCAGATAACTAATAACCCGTCCTTCCCGGGTATCCCATACGGCATCTACGCGACGCAGGACAGCGCTCCCAGTTTCGCGGTTACGGCGAACAGCGACTATAAAGACAGCGGATTGCCAGGCTACTCTACAGGAACAAATCCGATACCCACGCGGATTTATTACGGTGTAGATGGCCGGTATCCATATCTGTCAGCGGCCCTGACCTCTGATGGGTCTACATCTCCGGCGCTTGCCACAGCCACGGTAGCCGTGCCCCCGCAGCGAGTAGGCGTCCATACCCTGTTTATCTATGCGGCGTATGGCGACGAGGGGTCCAGCGCGGACTACTCCTCGACCTCCGATCTGAGCGTTGTGGGAGTCATGCCCTTTGCGGTGTTGTCGAAGGTGCCGCCATTCACAGTAACAGCTTCGCCGAATCCGGCGGTGGTGGAAAGCACAGTGACGCTGACGGCGACGTTAGCGGTTCCGCACGGTGCTTTCGCGCCGACCGGCATCATCAATTTTTACAACACAACCGGCGGCCCGGTTACTGATTCGAGCACACCGATCGCCTCTGGTTACCTGTCGGCAATGAGCAGCAGCGACGGCACGACCGACTACTACCAGGTGGTAACGACGGTAACGGCCTCTCCAGGTGTGTTGGACCTAGGCGACAACCAGATCACCGCGGTCTACTACGGCGACACCTCCTACAGCAAAGTCATGGCCACGACGAACGAAAAGATTATCGCGCCGGGAATCATTATTTCGCCTCCGGGGACGATAGATCCGCCCGCTATGCCGACGGCGCTGCCGAATGCAGCCAACGGCACAGCGTATTCGACGGCGCTGACAGCCAGCGATACGGCGTTTCCGTATGCGAACTACACCTGGAATCGAATCGACGGCGGCGGCACCTGTCCGGCGGGCTCGATCAGCGGACTGCCTCCTGGACTGAGTGCGTCTCGTGGCCAATCGATGGTCTCCGGCAGTTCGGGCGACCAGATGGTCTACAACCAGTACGTTATCTCGGGGACTCCGATGGCGCTTGCCGGAATCTACTGCTTCACGGTAACGGCGACCGACGACACGTCAAGCACGCTGGGCGGACCCTACACGTCCAACGAGTTCAGCTACACCATCACGCTGACGGGGCCGTCGATCGTGGTGACCTCGGGCGGCGAACAGACGGGGAACTTCTCAGAGGCTCTGCCCGAGCCGTTGGAGGTGACCGTGTACGACGCTGCCGGCGCAGTGGTGGAGGGCGCGCAAGTTACGTTTACGGCCCCGGTTCCGGCGACAGACACGGCGGGGCATCCGCTGACGACGCCCGCGCTTCCGTACACGCTGCGCTTCTACACGTATAACGCCAACGGCAGCATCGGGCAGATTTATACCGGCACGACGCTGGCTACAGGGTTTGTAACGGAGACAGGAGCAGATGGCACGGCAACAGCTTCGACCGTGCAGACGGCAGAAACGACTTGTCAGTCTCCGGTGACGACGTCGTTGACGGCTCCGGTAGAGGATTCGTTCTGTCCGATGAACACGAATGGAGTTCCGAACAACGTTCAGATCGGCTGGATTGCGACGGTGACAGGCGGCGCGTTGAACGGCTTGACGACGGGCCTGGTGCCGGTAACGGTGTATCGCGAGCCCGCGCAACAGTTCTGGATTGCTCAGGCACAGGGCGGAACCATCACGGTTACGTCGGCGCAGCCGTTGAACCTGACACAACTGGCAATATCAACCAACATTCCTGGAGACACGACGTACTTCTATGACACGGATCCGTCGTCAGCAATGCAGACGGTTACGTTGAACCAGACGAAGCTGGCGGCCGGTCAGGCATATAACGTCTACGCGATGTTCCAGCCGCGGCGGTCGGTCAACCCTGACAGCAACCCCAACCTGCAAGTGGATGCTACGAGCCGGTATGACGTTCACTACTCCGGCGCGACGCTGAGCGTAGCGGTACCGCAGGTAACAGTGGCAGCAGTCAGGCTGAGCGCAGGCATGCCGCTGGACGCCTCGCAATTACAGGGCAGTGCAAGCGTTCCTGGAACATTCAGTTACACGCCGGCGGCGGGCACGGTGATGACCACGCCAGGTACCCAGACACTGACGGCAACATTTACCCCTGTGGATACAGCCCATAATGCAGCTGTTGTGGTAACTGCGCCGCTCACAGTGTCCGAAGACGGAAAGACGACGCCTGTCATTACGTGGGCCGTTCCGGCTGCGATTAGCACAGGCACGGCGCTGGGTGCGGCGCAGTTGAACGCGACGGCAGATGTGCCGGGCACGTTCGTCTATTCGCCAGCGGCGGGCACGGTGATGAAGACGGCGGGGACGCAGACGCTGAGCGTAACCTTCACCCCGGCGGATACGGCGAACTACAACACGGTGACGAAGACGGTGCCGTTGACGGTGAAGACTCTGAGCCAGCCGACGGTCACTTGGATTACGCCAGTGTCGGTTGTGTATGGGACGGCTCTGAGCGCGACGCAGTTGAACGCGAGTTCGAAGGTGGCGGGTACGTTCGCGTACACTCCGGCGGCGGGCGTGGTGTTGCCTGCTGGAAGCAATGCGTTGACGGCGGTGTTTACGCCGACGGACACGAGCACGTATGCCACAGTGACGGTCACCAACACGTTGAAGGTGACGCAGGCGTCGTCGGTGGTTACGTGGGCGTCTCCGGCGGCAATAACTGTAGGCACTGCATTGAGCTCGACACAGTTGAACGCGACGGCCAATGTGCCGGGTACATTTGCCTACACTCCGGCAGCGGGGACTGTGATGAATACGGTGGGAACACAGACGCTGAGCGTAACCTTCACGCCGGAGGATGCTACGGACTATGCGACGGCGACGGCGACGGTTTCGCTGACG
>WQYS01000007.1 GCA_009781125.1 Acidobacteriaceae bacterium
ACACCTCATGGCCCGCATATATCCTTTCCGCGCCCTACGTTACGACCCTGCACGCGTCAAGATGGAGGACGTCGTCACCCAACCCTACGACAAGATCACTCCGGCCATGCAGCAGCGCTACTATGACGCCAGCCCGTATAATCTTGTCCGCGTGATCTTCGGCAAGCACTTCCCCGCCGACACCGAGCAGGAGAACGTCTACACCCGCGCCAACGAAACCCTGCGCGACTGGCGCAAGCAGGGCATCCTCAAAGAGGAGTCCGAGCCTGCCATCTACGGCTACACGCAGACTTACACCGTTCCTCACACCAGCGAAGTGCGCGAGCGGCGCGGCTTCATCGCTCTCGGCCACCTGTACGACTACGCCGACAAGGTCGTCTACCGCCACGAGCAGACCTTCCCCAAGCACAAGAGCGACCGCATGAGCCTGTTCAAGGCCACGCGCGCCTACTGCGAGCAGATCTACATGCTCTACTCGGACCCGGCCTTCACGGCGGAAAAGATTCTCTTCGGCATCAGCGGACCGGACGGCAAGGTCACCACGCCCGCCGACCTCGCCATCACCGACGAGTACGGTGTCGTGCATCGCGTCTGGAAGCTGACCGACCCCAAGCTCATCAACATCATCGCCACCGCCATGGCCGATAAGAAGCTGCTCATCGCCGACGGCCACCACCGCTACGAGACCTCGGTCGCCTACGCGCACGAGCGCTCGGCGCAACTGAAGCTGCCGCTGGGCCAGCCGCTCGACCCGGATGAGCGCCTCTCGCCCAGCAAGCTCCCCGTGCCCGCCTTCCCCGAAGCGGCCATGATGATGACCTTCGTCAACATGGAGGCTCCCGGAATCACCATCCTGCCGACGCACCGCGTCATTCAAGGGCTGGAGAACTTCTCCTCGCCCGACTTCATCACCAAGGCCAGCGAATACTTCACGGTCAGCGAGCTGAAGTCTGCGGATACGAAAGCGCTCGACAAAGCCACCGGCGTCGCGTTCGTCGCCGCCACCGGCGATGGAAACTATCTGCTGACGTCGAAGCCCGAGGTCGTTGCCGAAGCCCTCAAGGACCTGCCTGCGCGCCAGCAGAAGCTGGATGTTGTCCAGCTACACAGGATCATCCTCAACAAGCTGCTTGGACTCGATCCGGAGACCATCACCCGTCTTGGCAATGTGCAGTATCTGCGCGAGGCCGACGAGGCTGTGGGGATGGTTAAGGATGGAAAAGCGAATATCGCCTTCCTCACCCGACCGGTTACGCTCGACCAGCTCAAAGAGGTCTCCTACGCTCTCGACGTGATGCCGCAGAAGTCCACCGACTTCTATCCCAAGCTGCTCAGCGGCCTGGCAATCTACGCACTCGACTAGTGTCCTGCGTCTGAAGCTGTCCTACGTCTGAAGCAAGTTGAACAACAGTGCCGAAGACGCACAGGACTACGGACATAACTAAGCGCCGAAGGCGCGTTCTATACCAGCCTGGGGCGTAGCCCCAGGTAAAGACGCCCAAACAAGAACTAAGGGCTGTAAGCCCGCTCTATAGGAGGTTGCACACCTGATAGAGCGGGCTTACAGCCCTTTCGTTGATTGATGGCACATTTACCCAGGGCTACGCCCTGGGCTGGTATAGGCCGCACCTTTGGTGCTCTCTCAGCAGGAAGCGAACGAGCGTGCGCTCTGCCCAGTATCCATCGTAGCCAGAGGCGTGGTCAGCCGGTGCGAGGAAGGCGCAGTGCCCTCCGTGCAGCGTCTCCAGGAACGTGATGTGCCGGTTTCCCTCAAGCCGGGCGCGCGTCTCCGGGAGGATACGCAGAAAAGGGTCGTCCGCCGCGTGAAGAATCAGTGTGGGAACCGCGATGCGGTCGAGAACGCGGGCGGCGGCGGCTCGATGATAGTAGTCGTCCGCTCCGTCAAAGCCCAGGTAGAAGGCCGTAATGCGCTCGTCGAACTGGCGCAGAGAACCGATTCTCGCCGCTCGGCTGGGATCGTAGGCCTTGGGAAACAGCGCTGCCTTGCGGCGAAAGCGCCGCAGCAGGGCGTAGAGAAATTTCCACTCGTAGATGCGGTTCGCGGGAGCATGAAGCGCATCGGCGGAGGGCCCGAGATCGATGGCCGGGGATACTCCCACAACGCAGCGAAGCTCAGGCGGCGCTGCCGAGCCGAGATCGCCGGCCAGCTTGACGACAAGATTGCCGCCCATCGAATAGCCGACGAGCGAAACGGATTGCAGCCCATAGAGAGCCGTGAAGTGCTGCATGACGGCGAGAACATCGCCGGAGAGTCCCGAGTGGTAGAGCGTAGGTGTAAGCGTCTCGGTGCCTCCGCAGTTGCGCATGTTCATGCGGACGACGTTGGCTCCCGCATTCCATAGCTTGACGGAGTTGCCGATGACGTACTGCGAAGCGGATGACCCTTCCAGCCCGTGAACAAGGATGGCCGTCGGGCGAGCGGCGCGGACCTCGGCGGGTTGCCAGTGGCAGTCGCAGCGGACATGGCTCGGAGTTGTATAAGGAATCCGCGCGCCGATAGCGCTCGGGACCTCTACCAGCGTTGACTCAGCGGGAGGAAGCGAGTTCTCGCGCGGAAGAAAATTACCGGCAAGTGTCTGGAGATGGCCGTTAGAAAGGAAGCGTCTCGGGACGAAGCCGTCCGAATGTGCCGCGATGCGTGGCTCTGCTTCCTTTAGCACTGTATCTGCTGCAAGACCTTAGAAAGGCTGACGTTTTGGGCGGTTGGCAGGGTTTGATCCCAGGCAAGCATCTTAGAATCTGCAACTTGCATATTCTAAAACCGTCTGAAACACACAAATTTCCACCAATTCCAAATCCTAAGCACAATTTAGCACAAATCAGAGAGAAGGGTGCCGCAGTGGAAAAGGACAGCGCTGGCCAAACCACACAGCCTCATAAGCGGAATCTCAGCCAGGCGTCAGTCTTTGATGGCGCACTCTGCAACCGGGTAGCGTGTCACCGTAGCCATGAGATTTTCAACTGCTTCAATAGACTGAATTCCACCTCGGGCTCCTGCAAACATGCAATTAAGTCCGGCTGCCGCGCAGGCAAAATCCAGCTGGCGGTCGAGCGGCCACGCTTGCAGCAATCCATAGATAAAACCCGCGCGGAAGAGATCCCCAGCTCCTGTTGTATCTACGATGGGAACCTTGTAAGCTGCGGCTGAGTGGAAGCTCTGGCCGTCAAAGGCGAGCACGCCTCCCTGTCCCAGTGTGGCTGCCGTAAGCCGTGAGCCATAACGGTGCTGCATCTGGCGCAGAGACGATTCCAGATCGGGATTGCCTGTCAGACGCTCCGGAAACTCACTGTTCACAATAAGGTAGTCCACCAGCGGCAAAAGGTTCTCAATACCCGCGTAAATCTCATCCAGGTCGGCAACCACCGGAACGCCCGCCTCGCGAGCCCACGTAGCTGCTTGTGTAGCGGCCTCCGTGTCAAAGCCATCGACATGCAGGACTCTGGCATTGACGATCCATTCACGCTTCAAATCGGCAGGGCGCAGAGCAAGAGCACCATCCCGGCGCCAGAGAACGGTACGCTCTCCCTGGTTATCAACCAGAATCAACGACTGATGACTTGTGCAGTTAGGAGCAGTAAGCAGACGCAGCTCCACGCCTTCGCGGGAAAAAGCATCGTGGTGAAGCGCTGCGGCGGCATCATCGCCGAGCTTGCCGACATAGCGGGTCGTCATCCCCCAGTGCTGGCAGGCAACCACAGTCGTAGCAACCTGTCCGCCCGGAAGTACGGTTATGCCGCGGAGCTCAACCTTGGAGCCACGCTCAGGATAGTGGGAGAGAGACAATACGGTATCGGTCGTATTGAGACCTACACCGACGAGATCAACCTTTGACTCGCTAGACTCGTTCGCCATGGATTTACTTTAAACGAAAACAAATTCATTTGCTGACGCTCAGACGCCTTCGCTCTCAGGAAAACCTGGTTCTGCGCCAGAGCAACGCTCCACCTGCAACCAGACAGATCAGGGCTGCCAGTACCAGAGCAACCATCCAGTGCGTGCTTGCAGCAATCGATGGACGCTGGGCGATGACCCCAAGCCAGACCAGGCCGGTCAGCGCAGCCATCACGAACAGCATCTCCCACCAGCGTCGGCGGTGGGTCTGGCGCGCATGTGGACCGTCACCCTGCGCTGCGGCGGCTACCTGTTCGGGGTCCATGCCGTAGCGATTGCATTCGCGGAGCATGGCCTGCCGCCAGGATTTCATCTCGGAAACGGGCGCCGTGGATGTGCTGATGGCCGCTGCGCCTGCGATCATTACCACGGAACCGGCTATGACCAGCCCTTTTGCGAAAACTCCTGCTCCGGCAAGTTCGCCGAAGACCAGCGCGCCCCAGGCCAGTCCCCAGAGCTGGTTGGTATTGGAAAGGGGAATGCCGCGTCCGATCCCGATGTACTTGGCCGCGTATTGCTGGAAGAGGTCGCCGAACACCCAGCAGATGCCGCCCAGAAACAGCCAGAAGAGCACCGTCCGTGCCGCAGCCAGGCCATGAACGAGCGGCCTGATTCCGCCGCAGAAGACGATCCCCAGCACCAGCGTCGTGAGCAGTTCGCCCACGGCGATGACCGTGACGAACGACAGCGGATTGGCACCGCTGATATATGCCTTGCGATAGGGGATATACTGCGTGCCCCACAGTGCGCCCGCTCCCAGAGCGGCCAGAACTCCGGTCAGCGCCCGGCCCGAAGCGTCCGCCGTGGTATGCGTCGTGGCGTAAGCGAGAATGGTTGCGCCAATGACCAGCGCCGCAGCTCCGCCAAAGACTTTGGCCCAGCTCTTCGCTCCCGATCCGCGCAGTTCGTTGAACAGCAGCCATCCCCAGAAAAGTCCGGCCAGCGAGTTGGTGTTCCACAGGGGAAACGCAATGGAAAGTCCTACGTCGCGAATCGCAAAGACTGTCAGCGTATTGGCTACGACCCAAAGCATTCCGGCAAGCAGGGCCCATACGATCAAATGGGGCTTTTCGCTCAGGTCGCGAAGCACGAAGCCGGAACCCTTCATCAGCACAGGCACCGTCCAGCGCGCTACGAAGACTCCCGACACCATGCCCAGCGTAATCACGAAGGGAGAGATGCCCGTCATCACCAGCTTGGTGGGAGCCTCGGCCGTGCCTAGCCATACTCCGGCTGCCAGTCCGCAGATGACTCCTAGAGCATGCAGCGAGATCGCCGGCTGCCTGCCAATGGTGCTGACCGGAGCGTTCACGTTGCTCACCTCACCGCCACCAGAAGAAACACGCCCAGAACCAGCACCACGACAGGTATCCAGAACTGCACGTCCGTAAGAATCGCAACCAGCATCGATCTCTTCATGCACTCACCTCGTTCAAAAGCGGCACACTGGAGCATTATCCATGTGCTATATCCATCTTTATTTGCTCTCAATATCTCAGGGCTTCTTCCGCAGATCGGGGAAGATGGTGACCCTCAGATGAGTGCTCCCATAGGGTTCGAGCACGATCTGCTCGGCGGCATCACTGAGCTTGCTTGTGTTCACTTCGGGCAGCGGGGGAGTAAACATCTGCGCCGGGTTATCGGGATTGCGCTGCATAGTCCAATCCTCGATCCGCCGAGCTTTGACAAGGAGTTGGATGGGCGGATGTGACCATGGATCGAGTGCCTCTTCCGGAGATAACTGTTTCTTGTGCACAGTAACTTCTGTTTGCAGCTTCCCCGTATCCAGATCGAGGCCGTAGTTCCACGCGCTCTGGGGCGTTGCCTCCCATGCAGGATACTCAGCCGTGGAATATCTGGGTTCCACCTTCGAGGTCCAGCGCGCGTCGATCGGCAGCGAGTAGACAAGCGGACCCCGCTCCATGCCGATGCCGCCTTGTGGCCATTGACTGACAGCCACGCGCATGGGAAGCGTGAGCCTGATCTCGTCGCCTGAACGGAAGGTCCGATGGAGCACAACGAATCCTTTGGGCGTCCTGGACACAGGGATCGGACTGCCATTCACCGACAGTTGTGGCGAATCGCACCACGCGGGAACTCTGAGAGAGAGTGGAAACTCGACCGGCTCTTCGCAATGTATCTTGAACCGGATCTGTTCTTCGAACGGATAGGCGGTTTCCTGCGTGATCTCCACCGGTATCTTTTTCTCTCCGAGTTCGAACTTTACCTTCGATGGGCCATAGAGTACGGCTGACACGCCGCCATCGGCACTCTGCATCCACATGCGGATGACATAGTTAGGAAAGACGCGGTGAACGTTGCCGCCGCAGCATGCAGTGCGCTGACCGGGGTTAGGTTGAAAGGCCATCATGCCGCCGCCATGCTCTTTGAACTTAGGCCAGTTATGATCTGAATCCAGAGTCGCCAGCACCTGATTGGGACAGGAAAAGTATTGCAGAGCTTTCCAGTCTTTCTTAATCGCGCCGGGGGCAGCGTTGAAGCAGGCCCGTTCGATACGGTCCGCCCAGATGGCATCGCCGGTTGCCTGCAACATATATCCCCAGGACCAGGTGTGGTCTGTGATGTCGCAGGTCTCATGCGAGTCCAGCGCTGTGACGGTTGAAAACCACTCCGAGGTGGACGGAATGCCGTCAATCAGCATGTGGTGATCGAAGATGCGGCGCTGGGCTGCTTCCGCGAAACGAAGATACTCTTTCCTGCCGGTATAAAGGTATAGGATGACGGGCTGCTTGGAACACTCGGCGTAGCTTTCGCCGTGTGTATTGATGGGCGTATCGCCTTCCACGCGCATGATACCGAGGTCGGTGTTTTCGGGATCGTCAGCATACTTCTGATATTCGCGCCAGGCATCCTCTGCGAGCGTGAGCAGGTGCCGGTCGCCGGTCGCCACATAGCACCACAGCATGGTTTCGACGTTGTGGACGTTCCGCTTGGGTTTTCCGTAAGAGGCTGTGTCCGAAAGGTAGTGCCGCTGCATGGCTTGCGTGATCGTCTCGCGTGTCAGGCCGGGCAGCGGCACCTCAGCGTCGTAGACAGCGGCAACGCTGCGAAAGAAAACCGTATGCGGCCAGCGATGATAGTCCGACAAAGGAAACTGGAACACCTCCGGGCCTAGATAACCTTCCTTATCCGGGTGTGTCATGGTGTAGACAATCGGCTGGATGGCTTTCTTGAGAAGAGGGCCTTGATTTAAAAGGATGGAGAGCCGCGCGGCTCCATCGATCCAGTACGCCTTCTGCTCCCATGGCCACCAGACCTCATACTCCTGTTCAGGATTGAAGGAAGCGCCCTCACGCTCTTCTCCCCAGTAGTCCTCCGTGAATGGCCAGGATACCTCTGGCAGATGAGAGCCGAGTCCGTCAGCCTGTTTCTGCAGCCAGACCTTCAGCCAACCCTCCGGAAGCACAGCTCCAGGAGGCAATGCGCGCAACGCTCCGAAGTAGGGGACCGTCCCGGCTCCATCCTTATCTTCCGCAAGCAGCGAGGCAGAACCAGCCGCCAGTGCTGCCGTCATGAGGCTGAAGCGCACAAAGTCGCGCCGGTTGAGCTTCAGAATATCCGCAATGTTTTCTTGTGACATGTTGTTCCATTCTTCATACTGAGCATGGGCAGAACCCAGGTACACTCCTGCAACATAACCGGGGCTTCCTTCTGCACTGGCCGCTCCCGCACACGCACATTCTTTCCCGTTTCATCTTGACAGCGTTGCAACGTTGAAGATAATGTCTCTATTAAATAATCCTTGAAAGCATTCAAGGTCAAGGCTAAACGGAATTGAATCTCTCTGCGCAAAACAGAGAGAGGTTGTCTTCTGTTCAAGAAGAGTGCCGTTTTTGGCGATGAAACCGTGTCGGTCCGTTCCCGATGGGCAAGGGCCGCTCCTCCGGCACTGACGTCGCCACGGACATGAGAGGAACAAAAGTATGAGCATGAACCGATCCACCATCAACCGGAGTATTGCTGAAGCAAGAGAGTTTTTTGCCAGGAACAATTTTCATCTTCCTCCTTTTGCCGACTGGACCCCCGGCGAGTGGAAGAACCGCGGCCCCGAAGCTGATGAGATTCGTGCCAACCGGCTGGGATGGGACGTTACCGACTTCAGTTCGGGAAAGTTCGATTCGATCGGACTTACCTTATTCACGCTTCGCAACGGATTGGCCGGCGGCGGAACCTCCAAGGTCTACGCAGAAAAGATCATGCTTGTGCGCAAGGGCCAGGTCACTCCGTTTCACTACCATATGCAGAAGACGGAGGACATTATCAACCGTGGCGGCAAAGGAATGGGACGCCTTGCCTTGCAACTCTATAACTCCGACGGTTACGGAGTGTTCGCTAAGACGCCGGTCTCGGTAGTTTGCGATGGAGTACGCCGCGAGATAGCGCCCGGAGACACCATCGTCCTGGGGCCTGGCGAATCCATTACTCTGACTCCGGCTCTTTATCATACGTTTTATGCAGTCGATGGCGATGGGTTGATCGGCGAGGTCTCCTCCTACAACGACGATGACACCGATAACTACTTCACTCCTCCTCTTCCCCGGTTTCCGAAGATCGTCGAAGATGAAGCGCCATTCCGCCTGCTCTGCACGGAGTATTCCGAGGCTTAAACAACATTCACATAGCTGTAGCGCTTCGAATCTCTACCTGAACCGGCTTGCTGGATCGCGTCTCGATCCAGAGCAGAAGGTCCGTGCTATCCAGCCCTGGAACAAGACTTTTACGGAACTCTTTTCCCCATGGAACTGGCCTTCCATCCAGGACCAGGCTGGCATCGTTGCCGCCCCAGTTTCTAATCAGGATCGCCATGTGGAAGAGAGGAGAAGTTTCGCTGGCGTGGAAGACAAGCCGCAGCGGCGCCGCAGCTCCTTCACCCGCTGGCTTTGCTCCGGAGATGAGATACGCTCTCTGCGCCGGATCGTAGCCCTCGCTGCGATACGAGTTACTTTGTAACTCAAGTGGTGGCGGCGTGAGCCATGACTTCGCCAGCGGTATCAGCTCTGGAAGGCTGCTGGTCGTCAGTCCATTCAACAGAATCTTGGTTGCTGTGTCGTCTGTCTCTGCATAAGGCTTCCAGAACAGGTGCGACACCGACGAATGAGAGGGGCGATCGTTTGTTACGCAGGGACGGTCGCTCGAAGCGATCTGCGCCACCGGCCAATGGTTCCAGCACTCAAACAAAAAATAGCTTTTCTCGTTGTTGTAGAAGTCAGAGCTGACGCCATCGGGCGGGACAATCTGAAAGGGCTTCCATTCGGAGCGCAGGTTCACCAACTGCATATTCACGTTGGGCGGAGTGGACGTATCGGCAGGACCAATCGGGTCGGCAAAGGCGCCCGCAGGGTTCTTCTGCCACGTGTATGTTTTTGTGGCGCCCTGCATGTTTCCCAGCGTGACAGCGTCGGGGTTGATATTGTCTTCTGGCCGTTGTCCAGGCTGGTTCAGTATGATTGTCTCCTGCCATTCGCGCACCGCGTTGACCCTGGCGGTATGGATCACCTGCTTGCGGACAGCTACGCCATCCGGATATATTGTCCAGTACTCGTCGGCCCAATCGGTCCAGCCGGTGAGCGGGTCGTGCCATGCGCCTTTGAAGCCCACCGTCTCGATCAAGGCATAGCGCCAGTGGACCACGGCGCGCACCTCGTTGCTTTCGAGTATCTCCACGTGCGAGAACAAACTCTGCTTGTCGGACATCGGCTCGCAGTCGCCTCCGTCGGGGCAGCCGGAGTCCCATACCTCCAGAAACTCGTTGGTTGACCACTTGTCATCACCGGAGACCCACGCCGGGACATAGTTCAGCCCTTGCCAGAAGACAAGCCGCGTAGGCGACTCGTCGAAGCGAACAACCACGTCGGCGTTGGGACCGATCTGCCGCAAGCGATCCCAGGGTTCCTCGTACCGCAGGCTGGCGTAATACGCGCCGAACCTTCCCGGCCCAATCGGCCCCGAGGGCATCTTCTGCCATGGAAGCACATCGCCTTTCGGAGCTGAAACAGCCGCATAATCCTGAGCGATTTCCTGGCCGGAGCGTGCCCGTCCAAAAATCCTGAGTTCATCCAGGATGCCGTCCAGCGAGTACCAGACGGCATGTGGCGGTTTCACCTCGGCCTCGGGAAAGGGGAGTGCTGGCTGACGGACACGGCCAACGAGAAGATCGACCTTCGCAGGCGAGAAGGAGCCTTGCACAGGCGTCTGTGCGATACGTTCTCCGTTCATGTATACGGTGAGAATGCCCTGGCCGTTATTCGCGGGATCTGTTTGATACGTGCCGGCGAGGTGTGCCCACTGCTTCAGCGGTACGGTTACCGTGCTTACGGCTGAGTGCCATTGTCCGTCGATGGAGGCCCCCAACGCAACGTGACCGAAGGCGTCGATTCCAAAGAAGTAACCGGCCTGACGTTGCGCCTCCTGATCTGCGATCGGAACCCAGTTCCACGGATATGTATTGAGCGCGACCCAGGCTTCAAGAGTGAATCCACCTGGCCCCATTGCGGGAATTTCACTGGCTGCGACGGTCATGCTTGTGGTGTAGCCGTCCAGACGCAAGGCGTCTCCAGTTACTCCTGGAACGTATTGAAACTTACCCTCAAGTTTGCCCGCTACACCATGTAC
The DNA here is from genome assembly GCA_009781125.1 of Acidobacteriaceae bacterium. Next base: position 10,547 of record WQYS01000007.1, read on the forward strand.
TGAGTCGACAGGGGACGACGATTGTTCGCTTGAGAATGGCCAGTGAACCTCGTTCACCGCAGTCTGAGCCGACACCGCAGCCGGGATTACAGCAGCAGCAAAGAAGAGCAGCACTCTCGGAATCAGAATGTTCATTTGCATGGAAGATCGTCTCCAGAGATGAAAACCACATATTATCCAACTCCTGCAAAGGCTTTCCAGCGCTATTTCGCAGAGTTGTCTTGACAACGGCATGATAGGACCACTACAGTCTACGACATATTTGAAAGGGTTCAAGACCATTTCGCCGTTTGGCGTTTTGCGGTGAGGCGCGAACGTGCTTTGCCCTTGTGTTGCGTGTCGCTGAAGGATGAATCGCAGGTTTCAGGCTACGGAGGTATCGAAAGAAACAATGCATAGGAAAACAGGTTTAGGTCTTGTAGTTGCCGCATGTCTAAGTATTGGTTCGGCAGTTACTATGGCGCAGACGCAATCGGCTGCCGTTTCCGTGAAGTGGGACAACGTTATTGGCACATCCGTCACGGTCCCAACTACACAGATCCTGGCGCATGCGTATACGCTGCGTACCAGTCCGATCCACGATCAGCTTTTGCAGGCGCTTGAGAATCTGCATACGAACGACACGCGGCTACAGTTCTGGTACTCGGTTACGCGGCAGGTCGTGGCAGAGATCGAGGAGCCGACCGCGACGGAAACTCATTGGGATTTCACCTATGCCGATCCTCTGGTAGCCGACTACTATGCGCATACCAGGGGAAGGCACCACATGAACTTCACCACCATTCCGCGCTGGATGTTCAAGGTGCCGCCCAAGGAGGTTCCCGCCGATCCGAAGGCATCGTTCTATCCCTATACGGACGATACGCGCGGCGATCTGCTGAAGGATCCGACAGGCCGCCAGATTGCCGACTACCAGGCACGAATCTTCCAGTGGTATACGAAGGGCGGCTTTACCGACGAACTGGGGAAGTTCCATAAGTCAGGCCATCATTACAAGATCGATTACTGGGACGTACTGAACGAACCGGACTTTGAAAACCGGATTACGGTTGAGCAATTCACTCGTATTTACGATGCCGTAACGGAAGCCATCCACAAGATCGATCCCCATGTGCAGTTTCTTGCGCCGGAGGTCTCCGGAGCCGAGGTGCCGTGGGCGCGGTACTTCCTCGACGCCAGGAATCACAGGCCCGGATCGCTGCCAGTAGCCTGGTTCACCTTCCACAACTATGTGAACGCTCCCAACGATCCGTCGGTATGGCACGAGAGCTACTTTACCGGTCCGGCGAAGAGCGCGACCGACGGCGTTCCGGCCAGAGCGTTCGTGGATCGTATCCGCGAAGTGATGAAGATTCGCGACGAACTCTCTCCGAAGACAAAGGTTATCGTCGATGAGTTGGGTACGTTCAACGACATAAAGACGACGGAAGAGGCCTGCCGCTCCAACGAGCCGTATGAAGCGTACCACCCGCTTTACTGGAATGCGATCGGCGCCAACTGGGCTTATATCTTCATAGCGGCCCAGCGCCTCGAAATGCCCATGCTTAGCATGTCTCAGTTGCTCGGATATCCAACCCAGTGTCATTCCATTTCGATGTTCGACTGGGTCACGGCCAGGCCGAACGCGCATTATTGGGTACTCAGCCTCATAAATGAGAATTTCGCGCCGGGCGATAAGCTCGTGTCTACAACCATTTCGGCTGATGGGGCCGTCGAAGCACAGGCCGCTATCACCAGTGCGGGCCGCAAACTGCTGCTGGTCAACACCACAGAGCATCCTGTGCGGGTGGATCTCAGCGGATCGTTTCCGCATGACGGAAAGACCCAGTTAAAGGCCGAGGTTGTGGATCAGGCGTCCGGTGAAGATGCGCCGCGCGTAGATCGTTTGAGCGGATCGCAGATTACATTAGCGCCCTTTGCCGTTGCAGTGATCTCGAAAGCAACTATTTAAGGCAATTGGCGACAAGCTGTAGTACAGAGAGGCGCGGAGAAGCTCGCCGATAACTCCGCGCCGCTACAGCAGGCAAGGATGGTCATGAACAGAACTGACAATGACTCCATAAGAGGATTGCGGACGCGCTGCTGCTTCCGGCTGCAATCCTTTTTTTTCTTTCTTATGGTCTGTGTTGCAGGAGTTGGCGCTCAGGATCTTTCGTTCGGCAATCTTGATGCGAGACCGGCTCCGGAGTGGCTGGCTAAAGCCAGCATCTACGAGGTATGGCTGAACGTGTTCAGCAAGGAAGGCAATCTGCGCGGAGCCATCCCGCGTCTACAGCAGGTCGCGGACCTGGGCGCGACGATCGTTTACCTCGGTCCGATTGCAAAACGCTCTGCTGAGCCGGGAGCGTCTCCCTACAGCATCGCCGACTACAACGAGATCGACCCTGAAGCGGGCACGGACCAGGACCTGCGCGATTTCGTCACGGCGGCACATAAGCTGGGCCTCAAGGTCATGCTGGATATCGTGTACTACCACACGGCTCCCGACAACGTCATGATGCAGAAGGACCCTTCGTTCTTTGTGAAAAACACTGAAGGGAAGACCGTGCGCGGATTCTGGCCCCAGCCGCTGCCGGACTTTCAAAAGCCGCCGGTGCGCAGGTATCTGATCGACAGCCTGCTGCACTGGGTCCGCGATTTCGACGTGGATGGTTTCCGCTGCGATGTGGGCGCGGGCGTGCCGGTCACCTTCTGGAACGAAGCCCGTAAGGCGCTGGACCTGGCAAAGCCCGGCGTGGTCCTGCTCTCTGAATCAGATCGGCCCGACGATCAGTTGCAGGCTTTCGATATCAACTACAACTTCCAGTATTATCTTGCGCTTCGTTCTGTTCTTCGTGATGGCGAACCGGCCAGCGTGTTGAGGGCCAACTGGGAGAAGATGCACGAGACCATGCCGCGGGGCGCGCGCCTGCTGCACTACAGCGACAACCATGATTGGCCGCGCGCCGTGCTCCAATTCGGCGAGCGGGGCGCGCTGGCCGCGTCCGTGCTGAACTTCACGCTGGATGGAGTCCCGTTCCTCTACAACGGGCAGGAGGTCAATGACCCCAGCCCTACTTCGTGGAGGCGAGCCGCTCCTATTCACTGGCCCTTTACTGAAAAACACGAAGACCAGGATTCTCCGGGAGCGGTCCTCGAAACCTACAAGAAGCTATTCAAGCTCAGGAACTCCGAGCCCGCCATCTACTCAGGCACGGTGGAGTGGATCAATAACACGGAGCCTGACAGCGTCCTCAGCTTTCTGCGTAAGTCGCCGGACTCTAAGGTTCTCGTTATCGTAAACCTCTCTAACCGGAACGTCCATGTGACGCTCGATCTTCCGGTGATGGACTACTACGTGGTGGACAATCTGCTCGGGTCTGGCAAGAGATGGTTTCAGCTTTACTCGGGCCGCGTATCGGCCAATCTGGGCGCGTATGAATATATTGTTGGCAAGAAGGTTCCGCTGGCGCCACTACAATAATGGAACCGCCGTTGCTTCTGGAGCTTCCCCGATGTCAGTAACAGTAGCCGCGCCTGACCAGATCGTTGCCGGAGGGCGTCTTCAGTCGCTCGATATCGCCCGCGGTATCACGATCGCTTTCATGATCATGGTGAACAACAACGGCGCGAATCCCTATGCGCCTTTCATGCACTCGGCATGGAACGGATGGACGCTGACAGACCTGGTGTTTCCAGCCTTTCTTTTTCTCGTCGGAGTGTCCATCGTGTTCTCGCTGGCCAAGCGGCTCTCGCAGAGAGTTGCGAAGTCAGTCATCGTAATGAGCATTCTCAAACGCACGGTGATTTTGTTTGCGCTTGGGCTTGTAGTCAACGGCTTCCCATACTTCAATCTTTACCACCTTCGCATCTACGGCGTATTGCAGCGCATTGCGTTGTGCTATCTGTTTGCATCTCTGCTTTATCTGTTTCGCAGGCGGGCCGGAATGATTGCAGCCATCACGGCGTTCCTGCTGGTTGCCTACTACGTGCTTATGCGGTTTGTGCCTGTCCCGGGAGCAGGCGTGCCGACGCACGGCATTCCGTTGCTGGACCCGGACCAGAACTGGGTTGCATGGCTTGACCGGCACCTGTTGCCAGGCCGGCTCTATGAAGGAGTACGAGATCCGGAAGGACTGCTGAGCACCATACCTGCCGTTGGCACAACTTTGCTGGGCGTGCTGACAGGCTTGTGGATTCAGAGTCAACGAGAGCGCAGACGCATCAGTCAGGGGTTGTTTGGAAGCGCTGTCGTTCTGATTGTGATGGGACAGCTATGGAGTGTGTGGTTCCCCATTAACAAGAAGCTCTGGACCAGCTCCTATGTTCTTTTTACAGCCGGATGCAGCCTGTTGCTGCTGGCGCTGCTCTACTGGCTTATCGACGTGAAGAACATTCGCAAGGCATTAAAGATGCCGTGGACCGTCTTCGGCACGAATGCGATCTTTGCGTATATGCTCTCTGAATTACTTGCGACCAGTCTGTGGGTGATTCATCTGCCCGGCAACGTGATGCTTTGGACGTGGATCTACGATCACATCTTCCGGCCCATTCATCCCGCTGGCGCAGGCTCGCTCCTCTATTCCATCAGCTTTACAGCGGTCTGCTGGCTTGCCACCTGCATCTTGTGGAAGAAGAAGATTTTTCTGAAAGTGTAATGGGGCGCATGGCCGCACCCCGCTTCAGGCCGACTACTGGCCGTGCATATATTGGTTGAAGTGCTCCTGATACTCCTTGCGGAACTGTTGCACGGCGGCTTCGTAGCTCATGTCCGGAGCATCGGAGCGGCGTTGCCAATGCAAGGTGACCTCACGAGCATCCACGGGTATCTTGACGATGCCGTCTGACGGAGTAAGCCGCCTGCCATCCGCTTCGACATGCCGGACATCCGCGAACCACGGAAGATGCAGCAGCAGAGAGTCCGGCTTCTCGCGCCAGTTGCTATCCAGTCTGATCTGAGCCGTATTGTCGTCCGGCTGCGTCAAAGTGAAACCGGTCACGCCGAACTCTGTTGGCGCGTCTTCGACCTTGATGGTCTTGCCTGCGCCCATCCATGCCGGAGACATCACCGAGAGCAGATGAACATCTCTGCCGTCATCGCGCACCATCATGGCGCGGAGCGTGCTGCGGTACTCGGCGGCAAACCACCCATGCGGCGTCAGGTTGTCGCTGAAATCTCGATCTCCCCAGGAACGAATCGCAAACTCGAATCCTTCCTGAGTCGAACTGGTATGCGTCAAGACGGCATATAGATCCTTCAGAACCTGCTGCTGCTCGCCCCTTGCGATCTCGGTCAACATGTTCTTGAAGATGAGATAGTGATGCACGTAGCGGCCCATTCCGTATGTTGTCAGACCCTCCTGGTATTTAGCCTGAACCATCTTCAGAGTCACCGTAATCAGCGGGTCCTGGGGTGGAAGAACATGGCCCGGATAGGTTCCCAGCAGATTGCCCCAGTCATTTCCTCCCTTGCAGTCGCCATCCAGGTGTGGAGGAATGGCTCCGCCGTTGCCGTTTGCGCAGCGTTCGATGGCATTCAGCAGATCCTTGCGATAAAGCTCGTATTCGTTGCGATAGGCCCTTGCCTTCTCGGGCTGCCCGACAGCTTCGGCTATAAGAGCGGCGCTTTCGAGGCCGTCCAGCGCCAGCAGATTGTAGCCAGTGATATGGCCGGAGACATATTCGTTGTCTTTGACATACGAAGCCGGAATCAGATGGAGAGGATCATCCCTGCGTGCCTTCATAAGCCAATCCACAGCGCGCTCCACGGATGGGAAAACGGATTTGGCAAATGCAAGGTCGTGCGTCAGACGATAGTGTTCGCCGTACTCCCAGAGCACTTCGCCCTGCGCGTCAAACTGTCCTTCCTGCGACAGGAACAAGCCATCTTTGTTTTGAAAGCGCGGGAAGAAGGCGAGCGTGTCGGACGCATACTTCGGGTAGCCGGTGACATCGTACATATGCGCGATGTCAGCAGCATCTCGCAGCCAGAATGCATGGTAGTGCAGTTTGTTGACGGTCTGAACGATATCGTCGCCGATGTGGTCACGGGCCAGCAGGTCGAATACGAGGCTTGCGCGGAAGGTATCGGACACTTTGCTCTCCGGAAGGTCTATCTGCATGCCGGTACTGAGAATCTGCTCCCAGCCGCGGACCGTGTCAGCAAGGGCCGCTTCGTAGTCCGCCGCCAGAACCGCTTGCGCGGCTGGCCCATCCTCGACCGGAACCAGCGGCATACGGAAGGTCAGCGTTCGCTCTTCTCCCGGCGCGAGAATCCTGTTGTACTGCATGAGACCAACCAGCGTGGTGGGGAAGATAGGAAGCGAGCGCGGCGTATTGTCGATCTGGATGTTGTAAAACTGCTTCGGCGTCAGCATCTTCTCGTCCGGTGTGTCGGAGGTCAAATAGAAGACCTTCCCGCTGCGCAGAAAGCCGTGATCTGAAAAACTGTAAACCCAGTTCGGGTCGAACTCCACTCCTGGCTGCCGGTAGTCTCCGGCGCGCTTGCCTTCCGTTGGCCGGGCAAAGCGGTTCTCGCCTGTGCCGCTTCCGTTTGCAGAATCGTTCTGATACCGGCTTCCGACGGTAAACACAGATCGCGTCGGCACGGGGTTCAGATTCTTCTCGACCACGCGAGCAAAGTTTACGATGCTATTGTCTTTGAGCCTGGCCGCGAAAAACGTGAAGCGATATTCAATTCCATCCTGATTCCATGAGGTATGAACAATGGGAAGATAGCCCTTTTCCAGAGTGCGTATGCGCGGCGAAACAGGCTGCATCTGCGGACCAACAAGGAAGACGAGTTCACCGAAGCCGGTATAGAGCGAGGCCTCCGGAGTGATCTCCGTAGCTTGCTGCGCATCCATGACTCCGATCTCATCCACGGATTTGGAGAAGTAGGAGAATGGCCCGGGCTGGTTGTCGATGGATGGATCCACCATGGGAGCAGGATCCTGCGCGACCATCATCGAGGCAGCCAAAGAAGCGGCGAGAAGCGTACAGAGAATTCGAGCTGCGGGCATAGACACAATGTACGCACAGCAGCAGGGAAACTCAAGCAGACTTTGAAGGCTTACAAGATGGAGAGTGCTGCATGGAATTGACAGCGCACTTCTATAAAGAGTAGGCTCTCGTCATTCAATGAAACCTTTCAGTAGGGGTGCGAACTGCGCTGTCTTTCCGGCTTTCTGGCTGTAAACATAAGATATCGTTAGAGAAAGAACAGAATGAATCGACGTGAAGCAATCAAATCCATGGCTTTGCCCGCCGTAGCGTCCATCCTGCCGGGCGCAGCGCGCCCGCTGTTGGCGATGGACCAGATGGCGCAGCCGTCCGCCGTTCGCACACGGGCATTGGAGACGTATGAACAGTTACGCTTTGGCTGCTCCTTTCATTTCGGGCTTCCTACCTTCACCGGCGACGACTACGATGTCGGCGCCGTACCTGCCACCACGTACAACCCTACGCATCTGGACGTGCGGCAGTGGATATCCGTGGCGCACGAGCTGGGCGCGAAGTATTGCGTCTTGACGGCGAAGTATATGTCCGGATTCTGTCTGTGGGACTCAGAGCACTACGACTATGACGTAGCGGCCAGCAGTAACAAGACAGATGTCGTTGCAGCTTTCGTAGCCGCGTGCAAGGAGTTCGGGATACAGCCTGGCTTCTACTACTGCATTCTGGACCCGCACAATGAAGGAAAGTTCGACTGGGACTCCATGATTCCGGCGAACTACTTCGAACTGATCAAGCATCACGTTACGGAGCTGCATTCGCGCTATCCGAACACCTTTTATCAGTTATTCGATATCACGTGGAAGATGACTGCGGAGCAGCGCTGGGAGCTCTACCGCCTGGTGAAAAAGCACAGTCCGGATTGCATTATCGTCATGAACCAGGGTTTCAAGCAGAGCCGCGTGAACCAGGGGCGCATGTGCGAGCCTGCAAGCTGGCCCTGCGATGTCATCAACGGCGAAGATACCCTGCCGCCTCTGGAAGGACACAATCCGCACATCACATACGAGAAGCAGTCCTGCTACATGCCGTTTGAAACCTGGTTTCCGACAGGACCGATCTACCCTCCGATGCCGACGATGCACACCTGGTTCTGGCATCCCTGGTACAAACCGCAAACTCCCGAGGTGATCGCCAAGGCTTACAGGCTTTGCATGGAGGGGAACGCAAATCTGCTGCTGAATCTGGCGCCGGATAACACCGGACGCCTGCCTGCCGATCAGGTGGAAACCTTCCGGCAAGTAGCAAAGCTCATCCGCGCTAAACGTGGAGACAGATCAGAAACGATGGAGGTCAATCGATGACATCGAAACAACGTATGGTAGCTGCACTGAGCGGGAAGATGCCCGACCGGCTACCCGTGACTACGCACCACATCATGCCCTACTATCTGGAACATTGCCTGAACGGAATGAAGGAGGACGCATTCTGGGATACTTTCGGGCTGGACGCTATCCGTTGGGTTTTGCCGCACAAGCCCGCGCCAGGATCGAAAGATTACCCCGATCCCCTGCAGCAGGCGTGCGCGTCGATCGGGTTTTTTGAGAGCCACCGGGTATCGAACGATAACTGGCGCGTGTATTTCGAGGACATCTCCGCCGCAGGCCGCAAGATGACGCGCTACAGCTTCGTAACACCACGCGGAACGCTGACCATGACCGTCGAGGACGCTGATTATACGGCGTGGGTCACCGAGCCGCTCATCAAGAACAAGCGCGATATCGATCTCATTGGCGAGTATGTAACCACGCCGGTCTGCGATGTGGATGCGGTAAACAAGGCAGCGGACGAGTTTGGCGAACGCGGAATTGTACGCGGCCATATCTGCGGCTGGGATGTCTTTGGCCAGGCGGGATGCTGGCAGGATGCCTGCTGTCTGGTGGGAACAGAACGATTGATTCTTGAGGCCAATGACGATCCAGAGTGGGTCTGCGAGCTACTGGCGATTATGCAGCGCCGGAAGATGGGCTTTATACGGTCGCTCAAGGGCGCGCGCTACGATCTGCTTGAAATGGGCGGTGGAGACGCTTCGTCCAGCGTAATATCGCCTCGGTTATTTGATCGCTTCGTCGCGCCGTATGACGCTCCCCTTATCGAAGCCCTGCACGAGGCCGGCCAGCGGACTGTCTACCACCTGTGCGGGAAGCTCATGCCCATGCTTGGACGCATGCTCGATATGAAGGTGGACGCCATAGAGACCTTTACACCGACAGGCATGGGGGGAGACACCGATCTGAAGAAGGCCCACGCCATGATCGACGGAAAAGCCTGCATGATCGGCGGATTCGATCAATTGCACTTTTTCACAGGATGTGATGAAGCGGCGACCAGGGCCGAAGTGAGACGCTGTTTTGAGGAGGCGGGTGCAGGAGGACGATTTATTCTGTCGCCGTCGGACCATTTTTTCGATGCGCGCACGGAGCTGGTCCGAGCGTTTGCCGAAGAAGCAACATCTTGTAACTACTGATCGTCTTTGCGTCAACGGAGGAAGTCCGTGCTAAGTAAATTTCATCTGCGGTTTCGGCTTGTTCTCGCCGTTGTACTCAGCGCGGCGTTCGTGACGGCTTCGGCGGCTTCGTTGCGCCGCGTGCCCATCATTCTGGATACGGACATCGGCAGCGACATCGATGATGCGTTTGCGCTGGCCATGGTGATCCAGAGCAGGCAACTGAATCTGAAAGCCGTGACGACCGTTTCGGGCGACACGCAGGCTCGCGCGCGGATCGCCGCCAAGATGCTCTCCGAAGCAGGAATAAAGAAAGTACCTGTAGCTGCTGGAACGCCGAGCGACATGCCTGCGTTTGCTCAGGCCCGCTGGGCGGAAGGATTTCAAGGTCCGGCGCTGGTTTCAGAGAGCGCCGTCGATCTGATGAAGCAGTCGCTCGATCACGAAAAAGGACGCATGGTAGTGGTCGCTCTTGGTCCTCTCACGAATGTTGCAGAACTCTTGAAACGATATCCAGAGGTAAAAAGCCGCATTCGTGAGATCGTGCTGATGGGAGGTTCTATCGCGCGCGGTTACGATCCGGACTCCGGACCAACCAACGAGTACAACATCGCTGCGGACGCGGCGGCTGCACAGGCCGTATTTGCCTCAGGGATTCCAATCCGGATGGCGCCGCTGGATGTGACCGCCCGGCTCCAACTGGAGGATGGACCGCGCGAAGCAATCTTCGCCCACCATACGCCACTGACAGAGTCGTTACGGGCGCTCTATCTTTTATGGGGGCAGCCAACGCCGACGCTTCATGACCCAATGGCGGTGTCGTTATTGACGAACCCTGGCCTATGCCAGACAAAACCGATGAGGATTCAAATCGGAAGTGACGGGTCTACAAAACCCGCCACGGAGGGTTTGCCGAATGCAACTGTCTCAGTCGAGACCCAGCCCGGGCATTTTATTGCCTATTATCAATCTTTGTTTGCGCGCTGAGCGGTTATTGGATTTTTGAATAGAGAAAATCATCGCAACGCAACGAAAAGTTCTTGACAACCATTTAAGCAGAGTGGTACAGTTCCAACAATTTTGATCTTGAAACCTTTCACGCGCTTGCCCTTCCTGCGGGAAGGGCAAGTTTACGAGACAAAGTACAGATTCAATTCAGGAGGTTAGCGACAATGCAAAGAATATCAAGAGGCTCATATGTGATGTGGCCTTTAAGTCGAAGAGCGACACATCTGCTGTGTTTGCTCGTGCTCGTCCTGTTTGCAGGCGCTGCGTTCGCCCAGACGTTTACCGCATCCATTGTCGGAACGGTAACCGATCCTACGGGAGCGGCTGTCGCAGGAGCCAAGGTCCAACTGAAGAATGTGGACACCCAGGACCTTCGCGATGGCATGAGCGGCGCAAGCGGAGCCTATAGTTTTCAAAACCTGCTTCCCGGTAATTATGCGATCACGGCTACTGCCACGGGATTCAAGAACTATACGAGGTCCGGGCTTGTCCTTCGCGCCAACGTCTCCGCGACGGTCGATCTGTCGATGCAGCTCGGCAGCGTGCAGGAACAGGTGGTGGTATCGACCAGCACCGTTCTGGTGGACACGGAGTCGCCCAACAACTCCGTTACCATCGACTCGATCCTGATGGCGAATCTGCCCAACAGCACCCGGAATCCGTTGAACTTCGTCTTCAATCTGGCTGGCACCACCGAGGCGCAGGGCGGAATGACATCGCGGTCGCAGACCTTCGACCAGAACGCCAGCGCCTTCGGCATCAACGGTGGACGCTCTGCCGAGGCGGCGATTCTGATCGACGGCGCGCCCTCCACGGCTGTGGACTGGGGCGGACTGATGGTTGCGCCCATTCAGGATTCGGTTCAGGAGCAGCAGGTTATCCAGAACCAGTACGACGTACAGTACAACCAGGGCGGCGAGGGTATCGTATCCATAATCACCAAGAATGGCGGAAACGATTTTCATGCCCAGGTGTACGATTACATGCGCAACTCGGGCCTGGACGCGAATACCTGGTCGAACAAGAACATAGATCCGGCTTGGGGACAGATAGCCGAGCGTCCTAAATTTCACCGCAATCAGTTCGGGATCAACGTCTCCGGCCCCATCTGGCGTTCGCGCCACCTGTACTTTTTCGGAGCCTACGAAGGACTGCGTCAGCCCGGATCCTGGGGACGGCAGTGGTACACCGTTCCTACGGACCTTGAAAAGCAGGGCGACTTTTCCCAATCGTATCTTGCCAGCGGCGCGCCGGTCATGCTCTTCAATCCGTTTTCGACGCGGCTGGTCGATGATGGGCAGGGCAATACTTATTACACACGCGATCCGGTTCCAGGAAACGACCTGAAAAACCTTGGTGTCCAGCTCGATCCGGTAGGACAGAAGCTGGCTGCTCTTTATCCATCGCCGAATCTGCCCGGCGAGGGGCCTAACCATATCCGCAACTTTACGGCGATTGTGTCAGACAATACCATCAACGACAAGTTCGACTGGCGTGTCGATTGGGCGCAAAACGAGAAACACCGCATCTTTGCCCGCATGTCGGACCGCGTGAGAGAGGGCGACACGCCGGGCTGCGCCTTCTGCACCGGGGCTGACAATATATCGGGCAACCAGGACCATGGTTTCCAGATCGTCGTAAGCGATACGCTTACCCCTTCGCCGACGTGGGTCATCAACACGTACGGCGCATACTCGCGCTGGTTTGAAGGACAGACGGCCATTGGCGAAGGCGTTGCAGATATTACGGACATCGGTTTGCCCGCGAGCTTTTCACAGGCAAATCTGCTCCCGCAGGTTTATACCACAGGGTATGACCAGCTGGGCAGTTCGTATTCCAGCTATCAGCGTTATGTTCGCACTCTTGTTACGGGGATCGTAAATGTCACC
>WQYS01000008.1 GCA_009781125.1 Acidobacteriaceae bacterium
AAAAACCTTATGCGAACCTGTGGCACAAAATCTGGATAAATGTTCTGCCGCAGAACATATTGAAGAGAAAGCTGAAATACTCCGGCGATCCGCGCGCGAGCGTGGGTACGGTGTTTCCGTGGATGGCGCCAACGCGCACCAGCGAACCGGGCAGCGGGCAGGATACGACGCCGGAGACGGCGCATCCGTTGCAGGCGTACTGGAGCATGCCGCGACGCATCCGTCTGGATTTCTCTGGAGTAGAAGCGGGCGTGTGTGATCTGTGCGGAGAGTCTGCGGAGAATCTTGTGCGGCGATACCGGACAAAGAATTATGGCGTGAATTACACCGGAGCCTGGATGCATCCCCTCTCGCCCTATAACTACGGCTCCAGGGAGGAGAATCCGCCATTGGCGGTGAAAGGGCAGCGAGGCGGCGTCGGCTATCGTCATTGGCTGGGTTTTACGCTGGGCACCGCGGAGAAGATGCCCGACGCATCGATTGCCGTGAGGCATTTCAACAGGCATATCCTGCCAGAGCACGAGCAGGAGGTGCAGTTATGGTGCTTCGGCTACGACCTCGACAACATGAAGGCCAGATGCTGGCATGACTGCATGCTGCCTGTATATAGCTTTGCGGACGGCGAGCGGCGGCGGGCCTTTTCGGAGGTTGTTGCCCGCTTGCTCGCGGTCGCGAAAGACGCGGCCTATCAACTGAACAAAAGCGTAAAAGCAGCACGCTTCAAGTGGCCGGACGACGTGGATGCGGGGCCTGCCGTTCCACGCAGCTTCTGGGAAGCGTCGCAGGCTTTGTTCTACCGGCTGCTCGAAAAAGCAGTGCATTCCGATCCGTTTTCAGCGAAAGCGGTCGCCCCCATTTACAAGGAGTGGCTGAAAGAAGTACGCAGAATCGCGGTGGAGCTGTTTGACGATTGGGTGCTGGCCGCGCCGATCAAAAAGATGAACATGCGCAGGGTAATCGAGGCCAGGGTGGACTTGCTGAAATGGCTCGTGAAAGGCGAGGCGGCAAAGAGTCTCTGGCAATTTGTGCATGAGTGCAATAAGGAGGTGGCATGAATCTGCGCTATTTGAGCGAGGATCGCGTCGAGGCGTTGAAGCTATGGTTTGACGCCCTGCAATTGAGAGGCGGTCTGGAGGAAAAGAATCCGTGGACAGGATCTCGCGGCATTGGCCACGATGACCGGGTACAGTTGCGGCGAGCGCGCTCGGTTGAAGACCTGGAAAGAGGCCTGGCTGCGAACATGCTGGTTACGCATCTATTGCGAGGCGACTGGAAGAACAACCTGGCGAAACGCTGGTTCGAAGCAAATCCTCTTCCGTTGCTGATGATTGCCGGCGTGCTGGCCACGGTGAGGGAAGACACGGAGGACGGAAAAAGTCTGGCGTGGAGAGCTGGCAGAGCCTTCGCTGAGGGCAATAGAGCGCCCATGAGCGAGATTCGCTTCAGGCGTCTGCTGGAGGAGCAGCGCCTGGAGAGCTTTTTCCTGCTGGTGCGCCGGGCCGTGGAACTGGCCGGCGGCAACGTGGACGTAACCGTGCTGGCCGACGATCTCATCGCCTGGGCGTATGAACAGGAACTGCCTGCCAGCTCACAGGCGCCTGCGCAGAGCATGTGTTTCCGCTGGGCGCAGGACTATTACGCGCCAGACCATAAACTCAACAGCGGCGATCTTCCGGTGGCAACAGAAAAGATAGCTGAAGGAGAAATGGTGCCATGAACCGGTTTGTTCAGTTACACCTGTTGACTTCGTATCCACCCGCAAACCTGAACCGCGACGATCTGGGACAACCGAAGACCGCAAGGCTGGGTGGGGTCGAGCGCCTGCGTATCTCATCGCAGAGCCTGAAGCGCGCATGGCGAACTTCGGATGTCTTCAAGCAGGCTTTGGGCGGAGCGATCGGCATACGCACCAGACGCATGGGCGTTGAGGCCTATGAGTCGTTGATAGAAGCTGGCGTCATCGAGAAGAACGCCGTGGAATGGGCGAAGAAGATCACGTCCGTGTATGGAGCGGCGAAGAAGGAGAATCCGCTGGAGATCGAACAGTTGGTGCATGTCTCCCCTGAGGAGCTGAAGTCTCTGGATGATCTTACTGTCAGTCTTGCCAATGAGGATCGCGCTCCGTTGAAAGGGGAACTGGATGCGCTGTTGCACGCGCAGACGGCCGTGGACATCGCCATGTTTGGCCGCATGCTGGCGAAGAAGCCGGAGCACAATACGGAGGCTGCCGTGCAGGTGGCTCATGCCATCGGCGTCCATGCCTCTCCGATTGAAGACGACTACTTCACTGCTGTGGATGACCTCAATCGGGACAATGAGACCGGCGCCGGACATATCGGCGAGAGAGGATTCGCGGCAGCAGTGTTCTACCAGTACATCTGCGTTGACCGTGAGAGCCTGAAGAAGAATCTGGGCAACGACGAGACACTGACCAGCCGCGCGCTGCGCGCGTTAACCGAAGCTGCGTTGAAGGTTGCGCCTACGGGCAAGCAGAACAGCTTTGCCAGCCGCGCCTACGCTCACTTTGCTCTGGCGGAGAAGGGAAGTCAGCAGCCGCGCTCGCTCGCGCTGGCCTTCCTGAAGCCTGTCAGCGGCAAGGACTATGCCACGGAAGCGACATCTGCTCTGCTACGGCTGCGCGAGAACATGGACAAGGTTTATGGAAGATGCGCCGATCGTGAAATCCGGATGGATGTGATGAAAGGCGAGGGCTCGGTGGCTGAACTGCTGGACTTTGCCGCGGGAGAGTGAACCATGACGAAGTATCTTCTTTTCCGGCTCTATGGACCGATGGCCAGTTGGGGCGAGATTGCCGTTGGCGAGGCTCGGCATTCGGCCACGTATCCTTCGCGCTCGGCGCTGGTCGGCTTGCTGGGCGCGGCCCTGGGAGTCTGCCGAGAGGACGACAAGGCCCAGCATGCGCTCACGAATGGATATCGCTTCGCGGTTAAAGTTTTGAGCACGGGCGTGCCGCTGCGGGATTATCACACGGTTCAGTCGCCTGCGGGAGTGAAGTCGGCTGCGTACCGCACGCGCGCGCAAGAACTGACAGACAGACAGAGCCTGGGAGCTCTGCTATCGATGCGCGAGTACCGGTGCAACAGTCTGACATTGGTTGCCGTGGAGGCGCTCGCAGGCGCGCGATGGACGCTTGAGGAACTTAGGACTCGGCTGATTTGTCCGGTCTTTCCGTTGTATCTGGGCCGTAAGTCGTGTCCGCCCGCCTTGCCGTTGGCAGCGATGCTGGTTATGGCGGAAAATCTGCACGACGTCTTTAAGACGAAGCTGCATTCCATTCTGGCGCTGTCGCATAAAGATGAGGCCGAGGCCGAGTGGCCCACTCCTGAAGATGCGCGAGTGTTTCGTCTGTACTGCCAGGCGCCGAGTTATCACTGGGAGGAGGGCATGCAAGCCGGAATGAACTCTGACATGCGGGTGATGAGGCAGGATCAGCCGCTCTCGCGCCGCCGCTGGCAGTTTGCTCCGCGCCGCGAGCATGTGCATCTGGAGGAGAAATCACAATGAGTGAATACTTTTCCAGAGTGCGGCTGCGGCACAGATCAGAGATCTCCGGCGACGACAGGCGCTGGCTGCACGAACACAGTCTGCGTGGAGAGGCGCAGTTGGATCATGAGCTGATCTGGAAGCTGTTTCCAGGTGACGATATGGCGCGGGACTTTGTCTTCCGGCGCGAATTACTCCCAGTCGGCGCCCTGAAGACTACATCGAGTTATCTGGTCGTCTCCAGGCGCAGGCCGGAAGCGGGTTCGATGTTTGTAGTGGAGTCGAAGCCCTACGCACCGCAAGTCGCTGCTGGAGAGCACCTGTGCTTTAGTCTGCTTGCGAATCCTGTAGTGAGCAGAAGGACGGGAACAAAGTCACACCGCCACGATGTGCTGATGGACGCTAAAAAACAATGCGCCAACCATGCCGTCCGGAAAAACGTGATGTACAAGGCGGCCCTTGACTGGCTGCTGAAGCGCGCGAAGGATTGGGGACTTAATATGCACGAAAAGACAGTGCTGATGAAGAGTTACAGGCAGCATTCGTTTTCACGTAAAGGTAAACGAGTTAGTTTCTCTGTGCTGGACTATAGCGGTCTGGCTACGGTCGCGGACCCCGATTTGCTTCGGCGCGCGTTGACTAACGGTGTAGGTCATGAACGTAGTTATGGCTGTGGTCTGCTGCTGGTGAGGAGGGCGGATTGATCTCAGGCTTCCACTTAAATTTATTCGTGAGTTCCTCGCATATGCGGGGTTGAACCGGTATAGATCCACGAGTTAGTTGCACAAAGCGATATGTTCCCTGCATAAGCAGGGATGAACCGGTGGGTCAGAGTGAGCGTGCATTATGGCAAGATGCGTTCCCTGCATGCGCAGGGATAGTTCGGAGCATTCCATGTGCGTTACCGATTTCGGAATTTTCTGCGGACTGCCCGCAGACAAAGGTTTTTACCGCATCGACGCTGCCTTCCCGGCCTTTTCGGTTCCGCCCAATACCAACAGCACGTTTGCTGGTACAGGCAACTACAGCACGAGCGTGAACCTGTTTGTTGACTCGATTAACTACCCGTTTCCAGTGCCGGGCGATCCCGGCTCTGCTTCCACGGCCGTATATGCGGACGTGGTTTACGTTACGGCGGCTGCTGTCTAATCCATCGAGCAGATTGCTGTAACGCTGTTTACAGACTCTCCCTGCGGAAGAGGTTCTTCCGCAGGGGGCTTTTTACAGCGATCCAATCCATCGAGCAGATTGCTGTTGCGCTTATTGTAGGCCTTCTGCTGAGGATATCGCTCATAATCGATACGATATAGCAGCCTCTACTGTCATATGGATTATTCCTGTTAACGCTGTGAATGGCGCGCAGAGTTAACATTATTCATCTGCGTAGCCGCAGAACTGCCCTCAAGCACCGGAGGGCTCTTCCAGACAATCAGGACGTTTTTGTAATACTTATAGGATACTCTTTCTATTTACATATCACTCATACCGTATACAATACCCAACGAGCGTTAGCCTTTGGTGTTTGATGCTCTGCTGACTCGGTTTTGTCGGCTTTTCAATGTATAACCGTGCACTTGTTGAGGAGGTTTGTATGCCGTTTGCTAGTATGAAGCGTTTTTGCCCTGGAACTCACCGTTCAAAAAAAGTTAATTACGCACAAAATGAACGCTTCATAAATCGTTCGGCCTGCCGGTTCAGCCTTCTGCTTGCCGTTGTCCTTGCCTTCAGCGCCATTCCAGCCTTTGCCCAGTCCGGATTAGTGATTTCGCAGATTTACGGCGGTGGCGGTAATACCGGCGCTACTTTCAGCTACGACTTTATCGAACTCTATAACGGAACGTCGGACGCCATCGATCTTTCGGCATACTCTATTCAGTATGCTTCGGCGTCGGGCAATAGCTGGGGCATGGTACGGCTCTCAGGCACGATCTATCCAGGCCGTTATTTTTTGCTTCGCGGATGCACGACATCCACGGATCCGACTGTCGATCTTCCCCTCTCCTCTGACTTTGACTTTCCGTACTATAACGATGGATTCGGAAATTGCACGCCATACAACCTCGCCGCTGCTTCCGGCAAGGTTGCGCTTGTGAGCAACCAGACGGCGCTTTCCGGCATGTCCGCGGCAGCCACGGCTCCTCTGAGCGGATCATCGTGCCCTTTGAGCAACGCCGATGCCATCGTTGACTTTGTGGGCTACGGATCAGCCACATGCTATGAAGGTTTCAGAGCCGCACCTGCGCCATCGGTCACCAACTCGATTATCAGAACCGGCGACGACCACAATACCGACACCGACAACAACAACATAGACTTTGTCCTACAACGCCTGGCAGGCACGCCTATTATTCGCAACTCTCAATATGGCGCTGGAGAACTCTCGGCCACAGGCCTCGCCACTCCGGACGCGATTTCTTCCGTCAGCAGCACGACGGTCCTGCTGACCGTGGAGGTATACCCTGTCACATTGCTTCCGAACCCAAGCACAAGTATTGCAGTCACGGCGGACCTCTCGGCTATTGGCGGCAGTGCTGCGCAGACCTTCTTCGATGACGGCACGAACGGCGACGTGAATGCGGGCGACAACATTTTTACGTTCCGCATCACGGTAGCGTCGGCTTCGCCGGGAACCTACAGCCTTCCTGTTACGGTTACTGACTTACAGGGACGAACAGTCCTGACGTCGATCTCGCTTGCAGTGACTCCTCCGACGATCACTCCGATTGATGTGATTCAGGGAGCTAAGTCCACAACCGGGCCGGCCGTCTCGTCCTATGTCGGCCAGACGGTAACGACCGCAGGTGTTGTGACAGCGGTCATCGGAAACGGCTTTTTCATCCAGACACCCGATGGGCAAGATGACGGAGATCCGCTTACGCCAGAAGGTATCGCAGTCTTCACCAGTTCCAAGCCCACGGTTGTGATTGGCGATTCCGTCACCGTTACCGGGAAGATACAGACCTATCCAGCGGTCAGTTACACGCCGGCCACCGAAATTGTTTCGCCAACCATTACGATTAACAGCAACGGCAATACGTTGCCTGTACCGATCGTGTTGACCGAAGCGATGCTGAAGCCTACAGACGGGCTGTATCAACTCACGCCATACGAGGGCATGAGGGTCCAGATAGACACGCTCACGGCCATCTCCGCAACGGAGGGCTCGCTTGACGAGCTTGACGAGACACAGAACTCCACCGGCTATTTCTACGGCGTGATCGGCTCAACGCCGCGCCCGTTCCGCGAGCCGGGCATCGACATCCGTGACAACTTCCCCAGCCCGCCGGCCAACGTAACCTACTTCGACGATAACCCGGAGCGCATTCTTGTCAGTTCGACTCTTGCAGGAGGCGTGCCTATCGACCTCTCCACTGGAGCCAAGCTCGCTAACGTCACGGGCGTGCTTGACTTTACTTACTCATCGGATACTTACTACGATCCCAGCCGTCTTATCCTCGACGCAGCGTGGGACCGCTTACAGATTACGCCGGGCATGGTGCCTCAGCCCGCTCCCTTGCCATCCACGAACGAGTTTACCGTCGCTTCGTTCAACGTTGGGCGTTTCTACAACACGGATGACTCCGACAACAAATACTGGATCCCCGAGGGTGTAAACGGATCCAGTGGACAAGTCGCTGCATCTTCTGCCGTCGATATCACTCCCGCAGCCTACCAGCGCCGTTTGCAGAAGCTCTCCCTGGCCATCCGCACCATGCTCAACACTCCGGACATCGTTGTCCTGGAAGAGGTAGAGAACCAATCGGTCGCTAACGATATTGCCAGCCAGATTAATGCAGATGCCGGCATTCCCGATCTCTACAGCGCATACTCGACCGACAACTCGACCTACTATACGCAAGACGCATCGGGCATCTCGGTAGGCTTCCTGGTGAAGAACTCTACCGTGGACAAGCTCGGCCTCTCGCAGTACGGCCAGAACGAGACCTTCACGACTCCGAGCGGCTCGACGATCACTCTGAACGACCGTCCGTGGCTGGTGCTGAACGCGGGCATCAAGCGCGCCGGCGCGTCGGACTACCCGGTCATTGTGATCGCAAACCACATGCGTTCGCTCTCAGGCGTTAACAGTTCCTCTCCCACGGCCTATGCGCGCGAGAAGAAACAGGCCCAGGCCGCGGACATCGCGAAGTACATTAACACGCTCCAGACCGAGGGAGAACACGTAATCTCGGCAGGCGACATCAACGCTTACGAGTTCTCCGATGGCTATACGGACACGCTCGCCACCTACACCAACGTCAATGTTCTGTCCGCTGACCAGGTTGTCATGCCTGGCGAGGCTGGACTGGTTACGCCTCCGCTGGTCAACATGACGCTCGCGCTGCCTGCTGATCAGCGCTGGTCCTACACCTACAGCGGTAACGCGCAGTCGCTCGATCACATGGTGGTGACACCTGAACTGGCCGCGACAGGCCACATCGTCTTCGCGCACATGAACGCCGACCAGCCCGCTGTTGTTTACAACGACGCCACCTCTCCGGCGCGCGTCTCCGATCACGACCCGATTATGGGATACTTCGCCATTCCTGCGCCAGGAGCCTCGGTGACGCTGACGGTCACACCCAATCCGGCCAGCTATGGCGATGTAGTTACGCTGTCGGCGGAGGTTACAGCGGGAGCAACGGGAGAGGTGGAGTTCCTTGACACGAACGGTCTCCTCATCTGCGCGGCCCCGCTGGTGAATGGCGCGGCAAGTTGTCAGACCGTGCCTGGCCAGTTGAGCGCGGGTGTTCATGACATCACTGCGGACTATGGTGGCGACTCAACCTACGAGTCGAGCACCGGCGGCCCGGAGTCTCTGACGATTAACCCGGCGAGCGTGCCTCCGTCCGTCGATAATCCCACAGGCGCGGCGCTGATCGTGAAGGTTCTGGACGTCAGCATGTTGCAGGGAACGTCAGCTCCTACGGCGTTCGACTACACCTGCGATCTGGCTCTGGGCGCTCAGTTCTACAACGGTGATACCTGCGCGACGGCGCTTGCCGGCATGCCACGCTACACGGTAAATCCTGCGGTAGATACGACGACTCCAGTTGGCCAGAACGTAGCTACGATATCGGTGAGCGGTTTGACCAGTCAGAACTATACGGTAGCGTTCGTCTCAGGCAATCTGTCGGTTGCATCGGTTTCAACAACGACGGAGCTTGCGGTTACAAATCAGAGTGGAGCTCCGGTGTCTGCGGCAGATTACGGACAGCCAGTGGTGCTGAAGGCGGTGGTATCGGCGTCAGGCGGAACCACGCCGGAAGGGATGGTTGCGTTTAGTAACGGCAATACGGTGTTGTGCGTAGCACCGGTCCAGCCCGACGGGACAGCAAGCTGTTCGCTGGATGGGACGGAGAACCAGATATTACCCGCGGGCAGCTACAGTTTGACGGCGGCTTATGAAGGCGATACAACCTCGGCAGGGAGCACCTCGGCTGCGGCTCTGTTGACGGTGAATAAGGCAACGGTCTCTCCTGAGCTTACGGTCACGCCAAACCCGCCAGAGTCTGGTCAGCCTGTGACGATCACATCGGGCCCGTTTCCACCGGATGCGACAGGCACGGTGACGATCACCGATCAGGATGGCAAGCATATATGTACGGCAGAGGTATCGAACGGGCAGGCGAGTTGCCAGGTGGTACTGCCTCCTGGCCCGACGGTATCGGGCGAGTATAGCGGCGACCGCAACTACAATGACAGCCCCGTGGGGCCGCCTGTAACGGTGCAGTCTCCAACCATCGAAGACTTTTCCATCACGGTGGATCCATCAACGCAGACGGTACTTCCGGGCGTGGCGGCGAGCTACACGGTGACCGTTGCAGGAACAAACGGCGCATATAGTTGTGCTGTCTCGATGTCCGCTGAGGGGCTTCCGGCGGATGCAACCGTAGTTTTCGATCCGGCTACGGTGATGCCAGGGACGACAAGCGAAGTCAGCGTCACCATGACGGTGACCGTGCCTCCGCAACAATCGGCGGCGAAGCTGGGAACCTCCGGATTCAATGCGAAGGCTCCTCTGGCGCTGGTGGCGCTGTTAATTCCGCTGGCGGCGTGGCGTCGCAGACGGAGCTGGGGCAAGCTGTTGACAGTTTTTGTATTGGGTTTGGCTGGACTGGTTGGATCGGTTGCGATCATTGGGTGTCATCCCGGCGGCTACTTCTTCCAGCCGAAGCAGCCGGTGCAGACTTATACGTTCACGGTGACCGGAACCAGCAGTTGTGATAGCAGCAAGCACAGTAAATCAATCACTCTGGTGGTAGGTGAATAACCAGCAAGCCGGTCAATTATGGATAGTGTCCCTCTAGTCAGCATCGGGCTTGCTGGAGGGACGCCAATCCGGAGGAAAACGAAGGAGAAACAGCGAGTTATATTTTGATGTTGTCTCATTCAAAACACACTGATGTAAGAACCGGAAGAATGTAACAGGAGAAATCATGATGAGAGTCTATCGATTGCTGACGTTTGCAGTTCTAACCGCTGGATTGATGCTGATACCGGCCAGAGCGGCCCAGACCAGCGTGGGCGACCAGGATGCCCAGATTAAGGCGGATGTCTTAAGAGCACTCAACAACAAGCAGTTTCAGGATGTGACGGTCTCCTCCGAGAACGGTGTTGTGACCTTGTCGGGAACCGTGGCACTCTATGCCGACAAACAGGACGCATACAACAAAACACGCCGCAGGAAAAACGTAAAGGCTGTGGACAACGAAATTGAAGTGGCCGGCTCCACAGTCGATGATGAGACCCTGCGCGTTAAACTTGCGGATAAACTTGCCTATGATCGCGTGGGCTATGGCACGACGCCATTCAACGCCTTCACCCTTGAAGTCCAGAACGGCGTGGTGACGCTGGGCGGAGTTGCCTATGGATATCCGGACAAAGGTTCGGCGCTAAGCCTGGTGGCATACTATCCCGGCGTAAAGGACGTGATCGATAACATCGAAGTTGCTCCGCCGTCGCGGATGGATGATCGTATCCGTATTGCGGCGCTGAGAGCAATTTATGGCGCCAGGCAGTTGAATAGATACTTCCTGAATCCAGCCAAGCCGATCCGGATTACCGTGGTGAACGGAACCATTACGCTTTCTGGCGTCGTTGACAGCGAAGGAGACAGGACTGTTGCCAATCTCCGTGCCAATAGTGTTCCCGGAGTTTTTAAGGTAGTCAACAATCTACAGGTTCAGCAAGCTGCGCCTAAGAAGTGAGGTGAAGCTAAGCCATATCTCAGTGCGACTTACTCCGGCAGCCTGCGGCTATTAGAGCATTTTTCATTGAGCTGTATCTTTTTTTGTCTTGTCATTCCTCCGCTTCGCTGCGGAATGACAAGGGGAAAGGTTATATCTCAACAATGGAAAATGCTCTGGAAACAGCATCGGGAACTGCTCTCGAAATCGACGGCGATTAAAGTGGGCACCACGCCGCCCCAGCAGAGAACACTGGTATTTGAGAAGTAAATAGAATTGCACCATCTCACCTTGCCTCGCCTGGGCGATATTCTCCTTCACGCGGAGAATATCGCTCGCTTTTCGAGAGATGGTATGCCGTTCTACGGCAGAAAAAAACTAATTGTTATCGACCAATATTCGACTTGCCTGGGAAGTAGATTTCTGTCCCACCTTATTCTCTGCGCGGATTATCTTATGCGGCAACTCTTGTCACTTGTGTCACTTGACACCCAATCGGTAAAAGGTGAAGATCATGACCAATACTTAGATTATTCGTCTAAGTAACAGGTTTATAGGCCCCCGGTCATGCCAAAGGCGCTGACATGACCGGAGTAGGGTAGGGATGCATTGCAGTGCATCCCTACCCATGCTTTCCATCATAGCGCCTCGAACTGTCTTGAAAGGCGCTCATGACATTACAAATTGAATACCTCAGTCCGATGGAGTCCCGGTTCTACGCCTACAGCTATCTTGAGGCCGTAAAGGGTGGAGCACCGTCCGGCGTATCTACGCTCCGCGAGATTCTCAAGCAGGAGGGATGGTCCATCTTTGGCGTAAATAACGCCATGATCAGCACCGGCGATGTCGATGTAGTCGCAGAGGTTCTTGAATCCTTCGCGTTTCGGGCATCCGGCCCGCTTGCTGATATCCTGCAGGCAAACGATGCTGAAGACAATCTCCGGCCCACTCTTATCGAAAAGAAAACAGGTGTGCAAAAGACGGAGGAAGACAACTCCAGGAAAGATTAGTCAATACGTTTGTTATCTATAAGATGCACCGTAAGCTCCCACGGATGGCATGACTTTCGGCACTCCCTTGCCGCTCGCCTCAAAGCAGCGAGGCGGCATCTGGCCGGCGCTGGAACCTCTTCGTTACGAAACAGTGCTGGAGTCTGCGTTCGCGCGCGCCTCGACAGCAAGGAGGGAAGTCAATGGCGTTGCCTTGAATCAGGATGCTATGGCTCTGGAACAATGTTTGTGACAAAAGTCACCGACAATGAATTTCCTTATATGTTTATCTGATGGCAATTACCCAAGCAGTGAACCTGAGCTAACCGCTCACCTTTGCCGCAGCGCGTACGAGGTTTGCATGGGACAATCTATTTGGCAATCAATGCAGCAAAAAGGCTACAGCCGCCGCGATTTTCTGCAATTCTGCGCGGTGGCCGCGAGCATGGCTGGACTTCAGCGTTCCGGCATGGCTGAGGTCGTCTCGGCCTTTGAAAAGAAAGACAAGCCTGCCGTCGTCTGGATGCATTTCCAGGAGTGTACGTGTTGCAGTGAGTCCTTTCTGCGCGCCTCGCACCCCATCGTGGCGGATGTTCTCCTGGATGTGCTCAACCTCAACTACACGGAAACCCTGATGGCGGCTTCCGGCTTCCAGGCTGAAAAAAGCCTGAACGACACCATCGCGAAGAACAAGGACAAGTACATCGTGCTCGTCGAAGGTGCCGTGCCCACGGGCGACGATGGCGTCTACTGCATGATCGGCGGCAAGACGGCTGAGTCCATTCTTCAGACCGTTGCGAAAGATGCTGCTGCGATCGTGGCTTGGGGCAGTTGTGCCTCCAATGGCTGCGTGCAGGCCGCCAAGCCCAACCCGACCGGGGCCACGCCCATCCACAAGCTCGTCAGCAAGCCGGTCATCAATGTGCCCGGCTGCCCGCCCATTGCGGATGTAATGATGGGCGTAGTCACACATCTTCTGGTTCTAGGGCAGATTCCCGCGCTCGATTCCCTAAGCCGTCCCAAGGAGTTTTACGGCCGCCGGGTGCATGACACCTGCTATCGCCGCCCCAACTACGATGCCGGTCTGTTTGTCGAATCCTGGGACGACGAAAACGCGCGCAAGGGATACTGTCTCTATAAGATGGGCTGCCGCGGCCCGGTCACCTACAATGCCTGCTCGGTCGTCCGGTGGAATGAGGGTACCAGCTATCCGATTCAGTCGGGCCACGGCTGCATCGGATGCAGCGAGGCGGGCTTCTGGGACAACGCTCCGTTTTATCGTCATTTACCTTCGGTTCCAGGTTTCGGTGTCGAGAGCACAGCCGACAAGATCGGAGCCACCGTCGGTCTGGTTACCCTTGCCGGGGTCGCCGCACACGCCGTTGTTACTAACATTCGCAAGCATAAGGTCATTGCAGAAGTTCACGCCGAAGATCAGGAAGAGCAGAAGGAATAAGCATGGCAACCCGAGTCGTAGTTGATCCCGTAACTCGCATTGAAGGCCATCTGCGTATTGAGGCGGTGGTTGAGAATGGCATCATTACCGATGCGTGCAGCGCAGGCACGATGATCCGCGGCCTGGAGAAGATTCTCATTGGCCGCGACCCCCGCGACGCCTGGGCCATTACCGGGCGAGTCTGCGGCGTCTGCACCACGGTGCATGCGCTGGCCAGCGTCCGTGCCGTGGAAGACGCGCTGGGTATCGCCGTTCCTCCCACCGCCGAGCTCATCCGCAACATCATGATGGCTACTCTCTATGTTCATGATCACGTCGTGCATTTCTATCATCTGCACGCGCTGGACTGGGTGGACATCATCAGTGCTCTCAAAGCCGATCCGAAGAAAGCCGCCGAGCTGGCGCAGTCATTTTCGCAGTGGGACAGGAACACCGCGGCTCACTTCACCGACGTGCAGAACAAGATCAAGACCTTCGCGGCAGCTGGTCTTGGCATCTTCGCCAACGGTTATTGGGGGCACCCGGCCTATAAGCTCCCGCCAGAGGTTAACCTCATCGGCGTAGCGCATTATCTTGACGCGCTCGAATGGCAGAAGGAGATCGTCAAGATTCACGCGGTCTTCGGCGGCAAGAACCCTCATCCCAACTATCTCGTCGGCGGAGTTCCGTGTTCGATCGATGTGGACGAAGTAGCGGCGATTAACTCCGAGCGCCTGAATCTGGTTTCGCGACTCATCAGCCAGGCCGATGAGTTTGTGAATCAGGTGTATATTCCCGACCTGCTCGCCGTGGCATCCTTCTACAAGGATTGGGCCAAATATGGCGGCGGCCTCAAGAACTACCTGAGCTACGGCGAATATCCCACGAAGGGTTATGCGCAGGTAGATGCCTTCAAGTATGCGCGCGGCGCAGTTCTGGGTCGTGATCTCAGCACCGTGCATCCGGTAAACCCGCGCGACTCACAGGAGATCAAGGAGTACATCGCGCACTCGTGGTACAGCTACCAGGGTGGCGACAACGCGGGCGCGCATCCGTGGGACGGCGAGACCAGCATTCGTTACACCGGCCCCAAGCCGCCGTTTGAAACCCTTGCAGGCTTTGACAAGTATTCCTTCCTGAAGACGCCGCGCTGGAAGGAAAACCCGATGGAGGTGGGGCCGCTGGCTCGCCTTATCGTCTCTTACGCAGCCGGTCATGACGACGTGAAGGAGATTGTCGGCAGCGTTCTGGGCAAGCTCGGCGTGCCGGTGGAGGCACTCTTCAGCACGCTGGGCCGCACTGCCGCACGCGGTATCGACACGGCGCTGTCCATGATCTGGCTCAAGGACTTCTTCGCGCAGCTCATGGAGCGCGTAAAGACCCGCGAAACCTCGACCTTCAACAGTGAAAAGTGGGAGCCGGAGAGCTGGCCCACGGAGGCCGAAGGCGTTGGTCTGGCCGAGGCTCCGCGTGGAGCCCTGGCTCATTGGATCAAGATCAAGAAAGGCCAGATCGACAACTATCAGCTTGTAGTGCCAACCACGTGGAACGGCTCGCCGCGCGACGCCCGGCAGCAGCGCTCTTCCTTTGAAGAGTCGCTGATCGGCACGCCGGTGGCGAACCTCGAGCAGCCGGTTGAGATCCTGCGCACCATTCACTCCTTTGACCCATGCCTTGCCTGCGCCGTGCATCTGTACGATCCGCAGGGACGGCACCTGACCCAGGTTTCCTTCGAGTAGGCCTATGAGCACGACAGCCGTAACGAATCCCGTCGAACCGCAGCACCCGATCGAGTACCGCCGCATCTACGTGTGGGAACTGCCGGTGCGCGTGTACCACTGGGTGAACGCCGTGGCGCTTACCCTGCTCTGCATTACCGGGTACCTTATTGGCGCTCCCATCCGCGCCTTCTCTGCCGTCGAGGCGTATCAGCAGTTTTGGTTCGGCTGGATTCGATTTATCCACTTTGCCTGCGCCTATGTGTATGTCTTTAATTTTCTGGCGCGTCTCTACTGGGGATTTGTAGGGAACAAATACGCGCGCTGGAACAATTACCTGCCGTTCACGAAGAAGCAGCGACGGGAGATTGTAGATGTCGTCAAAACTGACGTGCTGCAAATAAAGCTGCGCGGAGCCATCTCCGTTGGTCACAATGCTCTGGCGGGATTCATTTATTTCCTCACTTTTCTGGCGTTCTGCGCGCAGGCTGTCACCGGTTTCGCGCTGTATTCCAGCATGAGCCGCGCATGGCTGCCGCGCATGTTTACGTGGATCGTGCCTTTGATGGGCGGCGAGATGGGCGTGCGCTACTGGCACCACATGTTGTTGTGGTTCTTTGTATCGTTCATGATCGTGCATATCTACCTGGCCTTCTATCATGACTACATCGAAGGCCGCGGCACCATCTCTTCCATTGTAGGAGGCTGGAAGTTCGAGCGCGAAAAGAGTGGCAACTAACAGGAGCCGCTCATCTCCAACCATATTCCTAAGACGCTTATTCTCGGCCTCGGCAACGTCATCCTGGGAGACGAAGGCATAGGCGTGCATGTCGTCCGTGCGCTTGATCAAAAGACTCTCCCACCGAACGTAGAATGCCTCGACGGCGGTACCGGCGGATTTGTTCTTCTGGGAGCGCTCGAATCCGCCGAGAGGATATTTCTTATCGACGCCACTGCTGACGCCAACCCGGTTGGCACGGTGACTCGTACAACACCACAATTTGCGCGCGACTATCCGGCCACGCTTACCGCTCACGACATCGGCGTCAAAGACCTGCTCGACGCTTTCTATATGCAAAGCGGCCATCGAGAGGTTGTACTTTATACCGTCACCATCGATCCTCATCAATCCATCTCGATGGAGTTGTCTGAGAGATGCGAGCACGCCGTGGAGGAAGCAGCAGCAAGAATTCTTATCGAACTTAATTCAGTAACAGTTTAATCCTATGGAGGAAGCAAAACACCCGGGTGGCTTATATGAAGCACGAGTAAACAATAAAGAGGAGTCAGTTATCTCAAAAGAAATGTGGAACACTTATTCGTCTTTGCTTTGATTGCAGCTTTTCGCTAGGGATGGCCGGGATTCACCGCTCAAGTACACTCCATTTCGGTACGCGCGATCGTACGAGCGGCTAGGGATGGCCGGGATTCACCGCTCAAGTACACTATTCCAGTCGGAACATTCTGGAGTGGTTTTGCTAGGGATGGCCGGGATTCACCGCTCAAGTACACTGGCTGGAGGACATTCACTGGTACAACATGCGCTAGGGATGGCCGGGATTCACCGCTCAAGTACACTCATTTTCTGCGCTTGCCATCTGAATGCAATGCTAGGGATGGCCGGGATTCACCGCTCAAGTACACTGTAAAAGCTGAGCACAAGCTCAGTTGCAGGGCTAGGGATGGCCGGGATTCACCGCTCAAGTACACTGCAGACGCTTTCTTAGCCAGTGGCAATGGCGCTAGGGATGGCCGGGATTCACCGCTCAAGTACACTATCAAAGTAAGCGAGTTCGTATCCGGGACGGCTAGGGATGGCCGGGATTCACCGCTCAAGTACACTCAAATCCCGCGCCTTGACCACCCAGTTTTTGCTAGGGATGGCCGGGATTCACCGCTCAAGTACACTCTTCCGTCGCTCACGCCGTCGTATTTCTGAGCTAGGGATGGCCGGGATTCACCGCTCAAGTACACTGCGGAGTTTGTCCGAGCGTCACGTTGTTGGGCTAGGGATGGCCGGGATTCACCGCTCAAGTACACTTAATCGGCATACTCAGGCCCGCCATACACAGCTAGGGATGGCCGGGATTCACCGCTCAAGTACACTACGGCGCAGATAAACTGCGCCGCAAGACTTGCTAGGGATGGCCGGGATTCACCGCTCAAGTACACTGACTCCTTCACATCAAGCCATACACAGGCAGCTAGGGATGGCCGGGATTCACCGCTCAAGTACACTTACTTCTTACCGTTGCGCCCTGCAAACTTCGCTAGGGATGGCCGGGATTCACCGCTCAAGTACACTTCACCATCTCCAAGGCAGAACTTCTGCGCGGCTAGGGATGGCCGGGATTCACCGCTCAAGTACACTCGTGGTGCATTTCCGCCCGCTCCAATGTAAGCTAGGGATGGCCGGGATTCACCGCTCAAGTACACTTTGAAAACTACGAACTATGCGACGTGGAAGGCTAGGGATGGCCGGGATTCACCGCTCAAGTACACTGAGCTTTCCCACGTCACCATCGTTCCGGTGGCTAGGGATGGCCGGGATTCACCGCTCAAGTACACTTGAATCGCACTAACTTGCTGAAAAGCAGCGGGTTAGTGCGATATGTTTCACTCGAAAAGTAATATTTGCTCAGGAATTTCTTCTGAACTGCGTGGTTTTTTGCCGAAGTAAACCTCCATTTTGCCGAATTGCAGGTCAGTCACAGTAATTAATCTCACTTGTCCCAGCGGCGGAATGACTGAGCGGATCGTGTTTCGATGAGCATCGGCCGCCTCCTCACTGGGAAGGTATCTGGCATAGACTGAAAATTGCAGCATCATGAAGCCATCTTTAAGCAGAGCCTTGCGGAAGCGTGTATAGTCACGCCTATTCGCCGGCGTTTCCACCGGTAGATCGAACATGGCAATCAGCCACAAGGCTCGATACGCGGATAGCGGCCGCCCTTTCATGGTATTTCCAACTCATCCGTTGGCTTCGGACGCCCAGAGGTTCTCCGCTTCCACACGCCTTACGCCACGTTTTGGCGCAGGCTCAATCGCAATGGCTTCGAGAAGGCTCGGTATAGCTGGCTCGCGCGACTCGCCGGTCATACACCTGGCCAGCGAGTTCGCCACGCGCAGCAGAATGTCAAATAGAGTCCGTTCTTCCCGTTCGTATACATAGCGTGCCGCGATCGCGCCGATCAGCCAGTTCTTGGCGCGAGAGTCGAGCGGAGCAGCAGAGTCCTCTCGTGCAACCCACTGTGCCACGCGCCGGTCAATCAGTGGACGGAACGGCTCCATCACGTCCGCCGCCAGACAAAACGCATCATAGCGGTTGCTGTGCTGCAAGCCCATCGAAGGATGTAAGCCGGCGGCGCAAAGCGCTCTTGCTACGGCGGCCCGAAGGACTGTGTATCCGTAGTCCAGATGCCGGTTCTGGCCGTTTTCATCAGAACCACGCCGAAACGACGGATCAGCAAACAACTTCTGCCAATAGCGGCGCGCGGCCTGCGCCTCCAGATTGCCCATGTCTCCGGAGCGGACCCGCTCTGACAATGCGATAAGCCCTTGGTCATCTCCATGTAGTTCGCGCAATAGCTCTCCCTGAGCCTTAATTTTGGCGCGGACGATCTGCTGCCAGAGCCGCTTACGCACGGGCAGCGAAAGTTCCATCTGGCGGGCGAATCGCTCCGTCTGGATGAAGTGGCTCTGTACCGGGAGCAGCATCGATGCCGGAAGAAATTTGCCGTCAATCGTAATGACCGAGCCGCCTGCCTCAGCAATGCGCGAAAGCACAGCCTGCGAAAGGCTGATCTGTGGATGGGCCAGCAGCAGCACGGCAATTTCGCTTACCGGAGTAGTGAAGGGAAGCGACAACTGTTCTGTCTGTTGGCGCTCGATGACCAGTTGAGCATCCCGCACGCTGAGCCGCGCCGGTGTTGCGATTTCGATAATACGGTCAATCATTGGCGTACCGTTTATTCCCCTGCAAATCAATTACAACTTTGCTGCATCCCAGTTTGCGCAGCCCATCCACTGTAGGCGACCACCATTCCTTGGCCGCCTTTATGTCTTTTTTCATGCGGGCGTCGCTGATCCTGACCAGTGAAATCTGACCGTTAGCGGCAATAGTGCGAACACGGTAGATGCCCGCCTTGTAGGACTTTCCACGCTCTGCATAGTCGCTGAAAGTCTCAATCGTGTCTCCTCCCATCAGGGAGAACTTAAATGCCTGGTTTGGCTCCCCAGGGATACTTTTCTGCACGATGCTTGTCGCCCGATGGTGCTTGCGATAGGCCTCCGAGCGGCGAATTGCAGAGGCCTTTTGATAAGCCTCAAGCAGAGATACCACCATGCCCTCCCAGCGCATTTCTTTTCCGTGCACATCCAGCCGCGCGAAAACGGCTACATGGTGGTTGCTGCTTTCGGCAACGTAGCGCTGTGTGTTGGCAAATGTATCATCTCCTCGGCCAATACGTGTAACCTCAAGCACTTTTTTCATGCGAACCTTGCGAATAGGAATCAGCCGTCCATCGCGAGCTTGAAGCGCAGGCCAGTCGTTTTTAATTTCACATGCGGCAAGACCGCCGTCGAGGGCGTCGGCTTTTGCCTCCACTGCCTTGCGCACCTCTGCGTCAACGATACTTTCAATATCCTTTGCCGTCAGGCTTGTCACCTTCTTGCGTATATGAACGATGGTCTTCGCGCCCTCCTTGTAGGGCTTGCCGTAATTGGTTTCATCGTGAAACTCGCCGGATAACTTATGTTCAGGCCGGTGCGATACAAGCATCTGCTCAATGTGCGGACGGATCGAATCGACAAAATCCTTCCACGGAGCGGGGATATCCGGACGTGTCCGCGGATCGATATTACGGGCCGAGTCTCGCGCCATAGCCTGAATCATCCGCTGTTTGGTTGCGCCAATGGTGATGGCGTCAATCGCGTGGTGGCGATGGTCGATACGCGGTTTGCCGCGTTGTTCCCCGGGTTGCGGAGGAACCAGTTCACGCAAGATTGCTTCCAATCCCCAGGACCGGCGCAATACGGCCGTGACCGTTCCACTGGTGGCATAAACTACCTGCTGGGGACATCCATCTTCTGCTGTTACGACTTCGCCGCCGTAGAGTGTTGCCAGTAACTTCTTTGCTGACCTGCTGGTATAGCAAGTGTCGTTTAACTGCCGCGCGCTGAAACCTTCCAGAGTGTTATCTTCCCTGATCCCAGGCTCTCCAACGCGAAAACGGTTCAGCTTGCTGAAGTTCTTAATGGGCCAGGCGCGAACGCGGTTCAGCATCTCTTCGTACTCTTCCGGGCTTCCTTCAAAAACTTCGTAGGGAGTCCGGTTGCCTTTCATGCGGTTGAACGATCCGTCGCAGAGCGTCTTGTTCTGAAAGGAATTATCAGGGAAGCGCGTGATCGGAATGATGTGCTCAACTTGAACGATCCCGTCATTGACAAGACTGGTAAATGACATGCTTTTCCCCGTATAGGGACAGATACCGCCGCACTCCTCAAAAAGCAGAGCCTTTTCAATCAAATCCCGGCGGGGACTTGGATCGCCAATCTCTTTCAGGATTCTTTCGATGGCAGCTTTCCTTTCGGCCTCGCGCCTGCGCGTATTGTTGACTGCCCTTTGCCGCTTGTCACGCGACTTCTTAAGCTCTCGCGCCAGCTCAATGCGAATCGCATACGGCTTCGCATGGCTGCGGACAATGGCGTTGACTACTTTACGCACCTCCGTCAACGCGCGCTCTACAGCCGGATTGCGCAGGGCCGGCAAGGCCTCACGAACCGGAGGCACGCGGTCCAGTGCCTTCATGCCAGACAGACGGCTGAACTCCGGATAAGCAAGTTTCTCCGCTGCTTTGTAGGATTTGCCATCCAGCATGTAAGGCATGAGTTTGGCGATGGCTGTGAGCGAGAGCGAGCAATAATCCGCTGCGGGCTTCTCTTTTGCCAGCATCGCCGCCGCTTCGGCATCCAGGCCAAAATGTTGCTGTGCCTCCTGCTGTAGTAGCTCATCGGCTTCGCTATTGCGCCACTGATCGATGATGTGGTTCTGTTTGCCTGGCAGAAGCGTGTTCCAATGCTCGCCGAAGACCTTCAGCATCGATTTGCGCGTGCGGTTGCCGGGCATCTCTTTGTCTCCGCCTCTCTCCAGATTGAAGACTGTTCCCTTTAGGTCGAGAAACTTCCGCAGTGCAGTAAATTTCAGTGAGCCTTCACGGTCCAGATGCTCATAGAGTCGCTGCCGCTGCTCCGGGGAAAGCAAAACACTTTCTCCCGTCTGTATGTTTTCGTACTTGAGGTCGTTAATCTTTTGCAGCATGCGGAAGCGTTGCGCAGCCATAGATGCCCACGGCGCGCGCCGTTTGCCGGGCTCCAGCTCGCAGCGCCCGATCAGATGCTTCTGCTGTGCAATCGGCCGCTGGAAGAAGAGCAGATGCGCAACTTGTTCACGCAGTTCCGGTGTCATTGTTGCAGCGTGATGTGGCTGCTGAGCTGCCCATATCTGGGCAAACTCGTCCTCAAACATGCGGCGTGCGGTCCAGCGGTTGCGAATCCTTGCC
>WQYS01000009.1 GCA_009781125.1 Acidobacteriaceae bacterium
ATTTCCGTTTCAATCCACGCGCCCCGCGTGGGGCGCGACGTACACGCACGCACCCAGCAGGGTCAAAATCCAAGGTTTCAATCCACGCGCCCCGCGTGGGGCGCGACGGGCTGGGCGCCGTTACATTCCGCGGGACGATGATGTTTCAATCCACGCGCCCCGCGTGGGGCGCGACGGCAGGACAGCCAAATAGATGTCCCGCTTCTACTTAGTATGACTTAAACGCGGACGTAGAGTCACTCGTGTCTTCCAGTTCTATGCACGAGTATTGGCTATCTCAATAACTGTTTGGGAAACAGTGAAATAGAGGGATCGCGAACCATCCAGTGGATTGGTGACAGCTTCATATCCGCGCGGAGATACATACCTATGCTCTGTCAGCAGCAGAGGTCGTATTCCCAACTGCTGTACCGGCACCATACCGAGTATCCATTATAGGATTAGCGGTCCTTCAGGATCGTACGATGGTTTCGCCCCGACATGTTCTACGCGCCCCTTCCAATTGTTCCCGAGAAAGTAGAAGCGGAGGCTATCTTCCGACGCATTCGCTTCGGCAATCAGAGCCGCACGGAATACTACCCACTGCGCCGCATCCACCAGGCATTCAAAGACCGAGTTCTGCACCCGTTGTCCCCGATTCTGGCATAGGCGAGCCACGCGCCGCAGTCGCCTTCTACCTGCCGCCGTGCTCGTACTCACGTCATAGCTCACCAGCACAAGCATATTGTCCCTCCGTACCCGCCATATTCAGCGCCACAAAAATGCTGGATACGCATCCATACCTCCGCGCAGATGTCGTGCCAGCAACAGCGCCTGAGCATATGGCACCAATCCCAGAGCGATGTTTTCACTAAGAAACGGATGTTGTATCTCTTCCTGCTTACGTGTCTGCCAAGCGGCGATGACGGCCTTCCGCGTGGTGTCGTCCATCAGGATTCCACCGCCATCCTGTTCGGTAAATCCCTCGGTCTGCACTTGACGGCGATTGATGAGCGTCAGCGCCAGACGGTCTGCCAGTGGAGCGCGTAGCTCCTCCATCAGATCGAGCGCCAGGCTGGGGCGGCCTGGACGGTCCGTATGTAGAAAACCCACAGCCGGATCGAGTCCGACGCTCTCCAGCGCTGACTCTGCATCGTGCCGCAGCAATGCATAGATAAACGAGAGCAGTGCATTCACGCGGTCGCGCGGAGGACGGCGCGAGCGTCCCGTAAAACGAAAACCCTCACCAATAATCATGTCGTCAAAGACCGAGAAATACACCTGTCCAGCGATGCCTTCATGACCGCGAGCCTCATCGATGGTGGCAGCGCGTATGGCATCCTGACCCGTCCATGACAGTTTGTCTGCGGCAGCGCGCAGGCGTTGTTGGCGCTCAGGCTCCGAACACTCGCGTGCAGCGCGTAATAACACGACACGGCTGTTAGCGATCTTCGACGTTACAATCATGCGCACGATAGGTAACGCCGTCGGCTCATCATCCGCAACTCGGTACTGCTGGCGGCGCAGCAGCACGTTCCCGGAAACCGGCCCCTGTACGCGAGCCAGAAAGCGTCCCTGCTCGGTAAGGTACGAGATACCGACGCCGTTCTCGCAACACAGAGCCAGTACAGGCGGCGAACACAGAACCCGTCCCCAGCAGACCAGCCCCTCCAGCGTGTGCACGGGAATGCGCAGAACCGGCTTCTGCTCAATCTCGATGGAGATTGTGTCTCCGTCACGGTGAAGGTATGCTCCCTGCGTCGTGACGTGCAGCGTGTTGAGCAGCTTGCGCATAGTTACTCCTCCTCGTGCAGCGAGCGCAGTTGGGCGCGGCTCCAGCGCTCGCGAACAGCGTTGCCTGTCGTTACTTGTGGCAGACAAAGATCGACCAGCGAACAACTCCGACAGTACGTGCCGGGATGCGCTGGAGGCGTTTCGTGCGCGTTGTAAAGACGATGCATCTCGGCAACCAGCGCTTCGGTGCGGCGGCGTAGTTCCGCTGTGAATTCAACGGCCAGACGACGACGCGGCTCACCGTAAAAGATCGCTCCGCGTGGCACGGAACAGCCAAGCATCTCCTCCAGGCAGAGTGCCTGCGCGCAGAGTTGAACCAGATCGCAGTCGCTGGGCTTCTTTTTGCCGCGCTTGTACTCGACGGGAAACGGTTCGGGCAGAAACTCCACCACATCGGCGCGTCCGCTGAGGCCGAGTCGTCGACTGGCCAGATCAAGTCCGCGTACCGTGCGCAGATCGTGCCGCCGCGTCTGCCCGGGAAGATCGGCGCGTTCATGCATCAGGCGGCCTTCAGCGGTCAGGCGATTCTCCGACCATGCCTGCTCCAGATGAATCAGCGCCCACTGCCGAGGACAGAAGGCCAGATGCTGCAACCCGCTCAGGGGCAGCGCGTCATCCGGCGCTTCGGTCGTCGACAATGGAGGCATCATGCCGCGTGTTTACACCCACTCTTCGACGGTGACTCCCGCAGGCACGTCGCCTTCGAGAGCGATGCTGTAATCCTCACGCGAACGCGGAGGCTTGCTGGCGTCCTTCAACTCCGCCTTGACCAGGGCAAAGAGCTGATCGGCGCGCGCGTCACCGGTAGTCTTCTCATGCTTGAAGGCGAAGCAGCGCACCGGAGACATCAGTCCGCGAGCCGCCGAACGATCCAACTCAAACATGCTGTTCAGAGCTTCTTTGAAGAGATTGAGATCATCCTCAGAAAAGCCGGTTTGTTCGGCCAGCGTTGCATTTAGAAAACCGTGGCAGCGATACATGCCATAAGGGACTGTGAACTTACGGCCCATCGTGCGCTCACTATCGGCGTCCTTCTTGTTGGTGACGGCGCAGCGTGTGATGGAAAATTCGGCAGAAACAACCGGATCGAGACTGCGCGAGAAAGTAAGCTGGATCGGCCCGCGCACCTGTCCGCTGTTGACCTCTGTTGTCATCACGGCTCCGAAGGCGCGAATGTCGTAGAAGTTAGTACACATCCACCTGGTAATTTCTTCAGCCTTCTTTTGATCCTTCGGCAGTTTCTTAGGTTCCGGTTTCTCCTTCAATTCGATGTAGGCCCGCTCGTGCTGATCGTTTAGGACAGCCTTGTCACGGATGTAAATCTCAAATCCATCTGCCTTACCTTTGGTGGCGGCCACGTAGTTGCGCACCTTGCGCTTGAGGCAGACATCGGTTACCAATCCCTGATTGGTCTCGGGGTCGATGCGTGGCAGGTTTCCGGCATCCGGGTCCCCGTTCGGATTGCCATCAGTAACTTCAAAAAAATAGACGAAATCGTAGCGATTGCTGACAGTCGTACTCATGCTTTCTCCTTCTTGGTGTATAGGTCCTGGCGTTGCTGAAAGTAACCGACAATGAACTTGCCCTGATCGAGCAGCGGCAACTGGCGGGGAAACTCAAACGGAGCCGTCATGACAGAAGCGATCATCCGTTCGTAATAAACCTTGCCGCCCGTTTCGAGTTTGTTCAGATGAAATCCATTCAGGCGGAACAGGCGCGGAAACACAAGCGCCGGAGTCACGCTGGCTGCTGAAAAGTAGCGGTCTTTGATGGTGGAGTTCAGTTCGCTGCCCGCGCTATCGTTCTGCGCCTTTTCGAGAATGGCGAAGAGCCTGCCGCAGCGGTAGGCAACATCCAAATTGGATTGGTCGAATTGGTCGAGTTTCATGAGTTTCTCCAGAGGATTGGAAGTACGGCGCGTGTTGCGCACAAGGCACGCCTTAATGGCGCAAACACGCTCGAATCGGATGTGTCCATCGCTGTGGATGCGACGAACCATAGCCGCTAGTAGTGACTGCGGATAGTTCACGCCGCTCAGAACCGAGCGCGTGAGGTCGCCCGCAAGTTTAGGAGATACGCTGTCGCTGTCGTAGCTCTTGAAACGTCCCTTCGGATCGGACTCCGCTCGGCCTGTAGCCAGAACAACTCGCCAGATCGGCGGCGGCACATCGTCGTCACTCAGGAGCTTGAAGTCTTCAACGTGCTGACTCAAGCGACGGAGAATCTCGCTGGCGTCGGCCTCTACCCACATGCGCACGGAGAGCCGCGAAGCATTCGGCGAAAGTCCCAGAATAAAAAATTTTGTCGGCACGTCATCCGGCTTCAGTGTGGTTTGCTGTGTTCCATCACGCAACTGTGTCAGCAGAATTCTGGCTTGTTCGACACGTTTCTGGTCTTCCTGTGGCTTTTCCTCTTCTTTTACGGCAGGTTCGCCGATGATTAAGCTCGCGAAGATATCAACAGCCGGAGTCGCGCGGTCTGCCCAGTAGACATACGTCGTATCTCCGATACGAAAACGGCGATCTGAAGAAAGAAGTTGATTCAGCGCATTCGTATATTTGAAGACCGTTGTCTCTCCGACCGGAGCGTTGTAGCTCTGCTCCTTGCCATAAGAGGTGAAGGCATCGGCGTTGAAGGATACGAGAAGTGCGCCTGAGGTTTGCGCTCCTGCAACACCCTTAATCTTCGGCTCATGCAACCGAGAGATAACCTCTGGTTCGCCCGAGACGAGACTGATCGTAGTTATCGATTCATCCTCAGCATCTGCGCCATCCTGTGGAAGCGTAATCAGTTCGTGAACATATTTCATCTCCCCTGCAATGCGAAATACCCCGAAGTTACTTGCCAACTCCTCAAGTTCAGGATGCTTCTCGCAGATATCCGGAGACCAGTTACGAAAAAAAATACACACCGCTGTGTAAGCCGGATGATTTATTTTGGATTCAAATTTGAGATGTTCTTTTCGTGATTCTTCAAATTCCCTGAGCGCTCGTTCTTTGCGGTCAGGCTTGTCTGTGTAGCCGAGCAGGTATTCGGCGTTATCCCAGAGCAGACAGGGATTCAAGCCCGAGCCAGATGGTTTGCTCTGTCCGGGAACATCCAGGGATCGGGGTCTTTTAACCTTACCCTCCGCTTCCAGGAGAGACTCGAACTGGTTCAGGCTTCCATCGGGCTTCAGCACGATACAGAAGCTGATCTTCTGCCGTGAATAACCGGAGCGAACAACATCCTTCATGCGGTCGTACTGTTCTGCCAGTCTTTGCAGGATCATGCCGCCGCCTCCGCCAGAGGAGGAACAGTAATCACGCCATCACGCATCGTGGCTCGGAAGAAGCGCGCTTCCTTGTTGTTGCCGAAGTCGATATCGTGCAGCATCCAGCCCAGATCGCGCTCGCCTTTGAGGCTGTCGTGGACGACGGGCATCTCGTCATCCGGTTCGATAAACGCGAAGTGCGCGGCAAACTCCCGGCAGCCAAGATAGGGCCGCGTAAAACAGGCTCCGCGCTGGGCGCGGCGCTTGAACTGGTCCAGATGCTTGGCCGCATTCTCCGGTCCGCTCAAAATGTCGAAGTGCGCCTCAATCACGTAGGCAACATCGCACAACAGTAGCGTGGCCCTTTGCTGGCGGACATCGGTGATTTCAAGTCCAAGGTCACCCTTGCCAGCGTTCATTACCGCGCTTACCGTTCCGGGCTTGATCTTTTCGCTTACCTCGTTTCGGCGAACCGAACCAAAACGAATCGGATTGAGAACCGTGATGCGGTCCACGACCCAGCGGATTTCAGGTTTCCAGTAGATTGCTTCGAGAACGCCGCGAGCAGCCGAAGGAGTCATCACATCATAGCTGACGCGCTCTACCTTCATCTCCGGACGAGTAAAGCAGGCCCACTCGCCCCAGCAGTGCAGCCGAACACCAAAGGCCATCGAGACACCTCACGCATCGCACAATCACTAAACCCACCAATGCGCGGTATCCAGGCCAATGGCATCAGGTGCAAGCCCCTTCTGCGCGGTATAAGCATCTCGTCGCAGCAATAGCCATACGCCAGACTCATGCGGCTCCACAACATCCTTAAGTTTCCTGATCGTATGCTCAGGAACGGAAATAAGGTAAGGCTGTAACTCACGATGTGACTTGAATTTTACGAAACCCTTCTCAAGATCGCCTTGTAACTTCTCTGCAATCTTGTTGTAAGGAATCAAGATGGGCACCTGATTATCGATAATGAGTTTGTACTTACTCTCAATCTCCCGAAACTGAAAGAGCAGCGGATCATTCCGGCGGGGGTCCCCGTCGAGTGCCATCTTCTGCATGATGCCATTCTTGTCCCAGTCATTCGACTTCTGCCAGTACAGCAGTTCGAAGTATCGCTTCACAGAGTCAGGCGCCAGAGGATCGAGATTGCGGTCGAGTCCCCATAGCTCCTTCGCTTTATCCGCGCCCTGCCGTTGGATACCCTGTGGCGGCGGGTCTTCTGCGTCAAAGACGAAAGTCGTCCCCCTCGGAACGCGGCCTTCGCGATTACACCGGCCCGCGGCCTGCGCGATGGAATCGAATCCAGCGGCGGCGCGATACACCACGGGAAGATCAATGTCTACTCCCGCCTCGATCAACTGCGTACTCACGACGCGACAGGGCAATCCCGCCGTGAGCCGTTCGCGGATACACTGCAACACCTCACGCCGGTGCGCTCCGCACATCATCGTGCTCAGGTGGAAGACTGTTCCCTTCTCCGCCTGCTGCGCGACCAGCTCAAACAGCTTCGCCGCGTGTTTCCTTGTGTTGACGATACACAACACCTGTTGTTCCGACGCCAGCCGTGCTGCCAGTTCATCATCTTTCAATGAACCCACATGCTCCACGCGCACCCGGCTCATGGCTTTAAAAAGCGGCTCTGGTTCCTTGATGATCGGCTGCACATCTTTAATCCCGATGCGAAAATCGTCTCGATATTCCAGCGCCGGCTGCGTGGCGGTGCAGAGAACTACCGTACATCCATAGTTCGTCACCAGTTCCTGCAACGCGCGCAGCGTTGGTTGTAGCAGATCGACCGGCAGTGTCTGCGCCTCGTCGAGAATGATGATGCTGTTGGCCAGATTATGCAGCTTGCGGCAGGGCGTCGTTGAAGCCGCAAACAGGCTCTCGAAGAGCTGAACGTTGGTGGTGACAATCAGCGGAGCATCCCAGTTTTCCGCAGCCAGCTTGTTGCTTCGCGTATCTTTCGCGGGTTGCACATTGGTGTGATGCTCTACCAGACCACGTTTAGCGTAGTCGCCAAGAGCCTTGCGGTAGACATCGGCAGTCTGCTCAATGATGCTGGTAAAAGGAATCGCCATCACGACGCGGCTCGTCTGCTTCGTAGCATGATGCAACGCAAAGGCGAGCGACGAAAGCGTTTTGCCGCCTCCCGTAGGTACCTGGAGCGAATAGAATCCCGGTCTGCCATAGGCCGCCTGCATACATTGATCCAGAACGAAGCGCCGCTGCGCATTCACATCGGTCGGAGACACCTTGCGCTGTATTTCGTTAAGATAGATGTCCAGCCGCTCTCGTAGCTGCTGAAGCGACGGACGCGGCAGGGCGCGTTCCCTTGCCGCATCCCGGTCGCAGAATGCTTCCGTGCAGGTACGATCCGCATCCACCAGACATGACAGTAGCATCCGCGTAAAAAACGCCAGTGAAAATGCAAGCTCCTCACGATGGCGCGACTGGAATGGCAGCGCAGGCGCTGTGAGATTCAATTGAGGATCGTCTACATCTGGAATTTGTTTTCGTTCAAGACGGAAGAGTAAATTTTTCTGGTCAGAATCCTCTTCGGGAGAATCATTCGGCAATCCCGCATGGTGGCCCGCGATGCAGAAAGCAAGAATCCGCCCCACGTAGCCACGTAGCGCATCATACTCATTCACATACCTTGCACCGTACGTCGAATGATCGACCCGCTTACCTGGAGACGCATCCTCATCCTCTCCCGCGTCGATAGACGCATGTAGTTTTTTTTGAAATTCGGTGGATCCTTTGCCGAGATCATGGCAGCGACCCGCTATCCACCCCCACTCCTCGGCGCGAAAGGCTGAGGCGTATTTGGCGCACCAGGCAGCTACCTCTTCAAGATGCTTTGCGAGCGGCTCCCAATACTCCGGTGGCGTTTGCGGCAAGGTATGAGCGTATGGTCCATGCTGCGGGACTGTATCGGATGTCATCCTGCTACCATCTGTCAATGTTATCCGGCTACTCATCTCCACCGTCCTGCTCTCCAATCCATTCCACGAGTTTCTGTTGTAACTCCTCTTTGCTCGGCAGATAGAGTTGGTATTCACGGGCGTGGATATTAGGGAGGCTCTGCGAAAGAGCCTCCCATCGCTGCATTGCAGCGTGATTTAAGAATACCGAAACAGCACAAACTGCACTGCCACTTTATGGAAAGTAAATGTCTATTCATTTCAATTGGTTAAAGAATTTTTCATAGCTTTTGCTCTTGACAAGACTTTTCGCGGGGCACCGGAACTTTATAGGAATTGTCAAACTGCATCTAATGGGACTCTGCCCGTGCAATGCAGGCAAAGAGACTTGCCGATAATCGAAAGAAACTGATAAAAATATGAAATCTTTCGATAGCGCCTGATGTTCTTGAAACGAGGACGGAATCGTGCAAACTGCCGCTGTGTCTCCTGAAGTAAGTTCCGCTCCAACGGGGCTGCGGCGCTCTCTCCGGCTATGGCATCTGGTTCTCTACGGCATCATCATCATCCAGCCCACGGCCCCGATGAGTATCTATGGCGTGGTCAGCAACGCCGCTCGCGGTCACGTGGTGACAACCGTCCTGATCGCCATGGTCGCGATGCTGTTTACCGCAGTCAGTTATGGACGCATGGCGCGCGTGTATCCCAGCGCCGGTTCCGCCTTCACCTACGTGGCCCGCGAGGTGCATCCGTTCGGGGGATACGTCGTGGGCTGGTCCATGCTGATGGACTACATGCTTAACCCCATCATCTGCGCGATCTGGAGCGGTGTTGCGCTGCACAACATCATTCCCGCAGTCCCCTACGCGGTA
This sequence comes from Acidobacteriaceae bacterium, assembly GCA_009781125.1. The sequence continues at coordinate 8,829 of WQYS01000009.1, forward strand.
TGGGTATTGGCTGTGGTGCTTGTGTTTACGGGATTGAACCTCAACGGCGTACAGGCTTCGGCGCGCGTCAATGCCCTGCTCGCGCTTGGTATGAGCATTGTGGTAGTCATCTTTCTCGGCTTCGCTATCTACTACATCGCCACGGTGATGCGGCCCGTCGGCGGAGCGTGGCTACGCCCGTTTTACGATCCTGACACCTTCTCGCCGAGGTTGCTCTTCCATGGCACCTCTATCGCTGTGCTCACCTACATCGGCTTCGACGGCATCTCGACCATGTCGGAAGAGGTGGAGAATCCGCGCCGCAACATTATGCTGGGAACCGTACTGACCTGCCTCGTCATCGGGGTGCTGTCGGCGATAGAGGTCTATGTGGCGCAACTCGTCTGGCCTGCGCGTGTGCCCTTCGCGCCGGAGATTCTCGACACCGCCTATGTGCATGTGGCGTTGCGTGTCGGCGGACGGTTTCTGTTCCTGTTGCTGAGCGGCACTCTGTTGGTGGCCAATATGGGGTCGGGCATCGCCGCGCAGTTCGGAGCGGCGCGGCTCCTCTACGGCATGGGCCGCGAAGACGCGCTGCCGCGCAGCTTCTTCGGCGTTACCAGCCGGCGCACGGCAATTCCACGCAATAACGTTCTGCTGCTCGGTGCGATCACTCTTGCCGGATGCTTTGCCTTGACCTTCGACCGTGGAGCGGAGTTGCTCAACTTCGGTGCTTTCATCGCTTTCATGGGCGTGAATCTTGCGGCGCTGCTGCACTATCGATTCCGTTCCAAAGAAAAAGTTTTTTTGCCTGGGGTAATTCCGCTGCTCGGTTTTCTGGTTTGCGCCTTCATCTGGCTGAACCTGTCGCATATGGCGCAACTGCTTGGCGTTGCGTGGATACTCGTTGGATTGCTGGTATACGTGCTGATGCGCCGCCGGACCAGGGATACGACTCTCTGGTCCGGATAAGCGCTGCAATTCCAGGCCGAAAGACCCTATAGCCCGCGATCAAACGCGGCATCGCAAGGAGGAATAGAATGAGCACCCGCCGGGAATGTCTCACAGGAATCGGAGTGATGGCAGCCGCAGCTACCAATCCTCTCGCTGCTTTTGGAGCGGCTGAGGAAGGCCAGCCCGGTCAAGGCCATCCGGAGCCGCCATTGCGGCTGGCTGATTTCGAGCCCCGCAGCATGCTCAAGGTGCCGGAGTCGCACGTTGCGCGCGCACGGTATCCCGTTATCGATATTCATACGCACATCACCATGTGTGCTCACGAGAAGAACGGCGTCGCGTTAGCCGCCGACCGTGTCTACATGGAATCGCCGCAAAAACTGCTGGCTGTCATGGACCGCAAAAACATTCGGAGCCTAGTGAACCTGACAGGCGGCTACGGTCAGGGTCTCGCGGACACGATCGCGAAGTACGACCTTGCTTATCGCGACCGCTTCTTCACCTTCACCGAACCATGTTACGAGCACTGGCTGGAACCCAACTACCCCCAGATTCAGGCCGACGCCATCGCGCAGGCGCATCAACAGGGCGCTCGCGGACTGAAGCTGCTCAAGACACTCGGGCTTTATCTTCGCAAGGACATCACAACAGGCCCTCTGGTCAGCATCGACGATCCGCGCTTCGACCCGATGTGGGACGCCTGCGCGCAGCATCATATGCCGGTTGCGATTCACGTAGCCGATCCGCTCGCCTTTTTCACTCCCACGGACCGCTTCAACGAACGTTACGAAGAGCTGAACCATCATCCCGACTGGTCGTTTCATGGGCGCGACTTCCCCAGCGTGAAACATCTGCTCGAAGCGCGCAACCGCGTCATTGCCCGGCATCCAGAGACTCGGTTCGTGACGTTGCACGCAGGCAACATCGCGGAAGACCTGGCCAACGTAGCCGAGAATCTTGATCTCTACCCGAATATGTGCGTCGATATTGCAGCTCGTATCGGAGAGCTTGGACGTCAGCCGCGCATGGCGCGTAAGTTTTTTGACAGGTATCAGGACCGGATTTTGTTCGGCACCGATGCTACGCCGAATGCCGATGAATTTCCGCAGCAACTGTTCGGCGACCTGCTTTACGAGATCTACTATCGCTTCCTCGAAACGGACGACGAGTACTTCGACTATGCGCCCGCAAAGGTTCCTCCGCAGGGAAGATGGCGTATTTACGGCATTAACCTGCCCGATACGATTCTGCGCAAGGTCTATTTTGAAAATGCCGTTCGGGAACTGGGCCTGAGCGCGCACCTATAGCCATGGAACCATCCGAGAGACGCTGCGCCCAGATCTCTACTCTCATGCATGAGAAAAGGATCGTCCCTGCGAGGCAGCAAGGACGATCCCGTACAACAACGTCTTATGAAGGACGGCAGGTTATGGCTCTCTGTAACGAAGGCCGATGACATCTCCGGCAATGAGAATATCCACGCGGCGGTTTTGCGCCCGTCCGGTAGCCGTCTCATTGCTGGTAACAGGAAAACGCTTGCCGTATCCGGCTGCCGTGATGTTTATGATGGGAAATCCTTTCTTCACCAGAAAGTCCCTTACTGCCTTGGCGCGGTTCTCGCTGAGCCGCTGGTTGGACGCATCGCTGCCCACCGAGTCGGTATGGCCTTCGATGTGAATCTCCACGCCAGGATACTGATCGAGAATGGTCGCGACTCTCGACAATACGCTTTGCGCCGTCGGAGTAAGGTCGTACTTGCCGGTATCGAACAACACGGAGTTCAGCGTGAGATTCAATCCACGAGCGCTCTCCGTTGTCTTATGAACCGCGTTCAACTGCGAACGAAGCTGCGCTCGGTGCTCGGCGGACTCATCCCGGGGCGGAGCAGGCGGCGGGGGTGGAGGCGGTGGCGGCGGCGGCGCCACCTCGCGCCGTGGATGTGGACGGACGATAAAAGTGCCCGTGCAGTCATCGACCCGCGTATCGCCATTGACGAGGTGGCCAATGGTGGCAACGTAGGTGCCGCCGTCAAGGTCCGTGGTGTCAACCTCGGCGTTCTCCCGGTTGCTGGCAACCACGCCGCCTGTAGATAACCACCGGTAATCTACGCCAGGCACGAGGTTCAGCGCGCGCAGATGAACCTGCTCGCCGACATTGACCGTGGCCGGAGTCACTGCGCATTGGATCACTGGCGGCGGTGGCGGCGCTACAGCGGCGACCGGCGCTACGACAACCGGCGCAGCGTGTCCGACGCTGCCAAAGCGGAAGTACAACCCTGCTGCCAGACGAAGATCGTTCTGGGAGTCTTTGACGAAATTCGTGCCCTTCGAGTAGAGCCAGTCGGCCTCGGCCAGCGTGAAGCCGAAGTGGCGCGTCGCGCGCAGAGTCACGCCAACGCCCGCTGTGCTGCCGAATACGACCGGATAGTTGGAGTAGGGCGAATAGCTGGAAGATATCTTCGACGCTCCAACCAGTCCCTGCAGATAGGGCGTCAATCTCGTATGATTTCTCATCGAGTAACGCCCGCCGAAGTGGAAGTTGTACAGGTTCAGGTCCATCGTCGGACCTGGAAGAGTGCTTGCCGTAATGTTGTTTGCCGTAGAGCCTGAAAAATCCGCCATCAGGCCCCAGTTCTTGTTCAGGTTGACTACGGCCTGGGCATTAGCGCCGTAGTACAGAGAGAAGTTGTTGGCGTTCACCACATTGGCGTACAGGTAGTTGTAGTTCGCCTGCAACTCCACGCGCGGAGCCGCGTCCTCTGACTGCCCAGCCGTAGGAGCAGCCTGTCCATGCAACTGCACCGCCGCAAATAGAAACACTGCGAGGATAGACGTTCGTATCGACATTGTTATCTCCTACTGAAGGTTCAAAGTAACGGTTTGCGGTGCGCTGTGAGAGATGTTCCCGGAGATTCCGGTCACAGTAAAGGTGTACGTCTGAGGCGTTACCCCGAAGTATCCTTTACCTTCTCCGCATCCGGTAACGCCGGTCACGGCGCACAGAGACAGCAGCGCCAGCACAGCCACGAGCGCGGTCTTCGGCAGAGAACGCCGGAACCTGCGCACGCCAAACAACGGCAGCAGCAGCAGGGCCAGCGCCGCATAGCCCGGCGCATGGGAAGACCTGTTGGACGCCGTGGTCTGCGCCGTCAGAATGGTGAGCGTGGCAGGCATTACGCCTCCGCCGGGAGTTACCGACTGAGGCGTAAAGACCGGCACCGCGCCCGCGGGAAGTCCCGTCTGGCCCGGAGCCGTCGTTATCTGAAGCGTCACCGGATTATTGAAGGCGCTGGTCACGTACCCTACGGCAATCTGATAGGTTGCCGCCGCACCCGGATGAACCGTCTGCGTTGCCGCCGACGTCACGTTCACATCGAAGTCGCCTGCGACAGGCGGCGTCACCGTAGCGACGATCACCTGCACCGGGTTCGACGCTGCCGGAGCGTAGTTGGGATCATTCAACGACACCGCCGTCAGGGTGTGCGCGCCGATGTCGAGCAGAGGCGCGATGGCATTTGTATCAAACGTCGCCGTCGAGACGCCGCCTGCCGTTTGCACCTGGACTGGCGTGCTGTTGAGCAGAATGCCGTTGTCAAGATAGAAGTTGACCTCGCCGCCCGGAACCGTGCTTGTGCTTCCGTACAGCGTAGCGATAACCTCTACGGCCCCGTTCGGAGCCACCGTCTGCGTCGTCGGAGTCAGCGTGATCGACACCGTTCCCTGCGTGATGGCTCCGACGATGGCTGCCACCGGGTTCGAGGTTGCCGCGGCGTAGTTAGGATCGTCTCCGTCCGAAACCGCCGTGATGGTGTGCGAGCCGACGCCCAGAGGAGCGTTCGCCGCAACCGTACAGGGAGCCGTCGAGACGCCGCCGTTTGTCGCAACCGCAACCGACGCGCATCCAGCGATGGCCGTGGCCGAGCCGTCGGCATAGAAGCTGACCTTGCCGCCGGGCGTCGCGCCGCTGCCGCTCAGAGTAGCCGTGAAGCTCAGGTCAGCGCCCGCGGCCACCGACTGCACCAGCGGAGTCAGCGCAATGGTAACGACCGGCTGCGCCGCCTCAGCGACCACCAGGGATACGGGATTCGAGGTCGTCGAAGCGTAGTTCGCGTCTCCGGAGGATACAGCCGAAATGGTGTACGTCTCCACGCCCAGAGGAGCGACGGCGGTCGTACTACAGGGAGCCGTCGTGATACCGCTGGTTGTCGTGACCGGCTTCGCCGCGCAGCCGGGGATGGCGGTCAGGCTGCCGTCGGCATTGACGATGTAGAAATCGACCGTGCCGCCGGGAGGCGTCGTGCCGCTGCCGTGCAGGGTCGCAATCATGGATACGGCAGCGCTGGGAGCTACGGACTGCGCCAACGGAGTCAGCGTAATCGAGGCCACTCCCTGCGACGGCGTTCCGGCCTGTATGCCGATGGTGTTCGTCGCTCCGGGCGTGAAGTTCGGATCGCCCGGATAGGTCGCTGAGATGGAGTACTGTCCTGCCGCAAGGCTCTGCGCCGTGGACACCGTGCAGGCTGTCGCCGTGCAGTTTGCGGCATCTACAGCAACCGTGGCCAGGGGAACTCCGTTGTTATAGAAGGTGACCGGCGTGGTCGCGACCGGGCAGACTCCGTTCACGCATGGAATGGTCGCCGTAAAGGTGACCGTCGTGTTCGGATCCACCGGGTTGGTGGCGGCGTCGCTGGTCAGCGTAAGCAGCGGAGTCGTTGCCAGGACCGAGACGCCCGTGTTACCGTAGGCGCCGCTCTTATAGTTCGGATCGGATCCGCTGTAATAAGTGGCCTTGATCGCATGGTTTCCCCCGGCAAGATCGTTAACCGGAAGGGTTGCAACTCCAGCGGCATCCAAACCAACGTTGCCAAGGGGTGAGATGACCGTGCCCGAAACGGGGTCGACCTCCTCAAAGGTTACGCTTCCGGTCGGAACCAGACCGGCCTGGCCTGTCACAATGGCTTTGAGTTTAACCGTCGATCCCACCATAATCGTGGAGAAGTCCGGCGTAAGCGTCACCGTCGTATCAATCTGGCAGGTCACCAGATACATTGCATTCGATGGATCCGGCGTAGCCGTCGAATAGAAGGCGTTGCCGGGGTAGCTGGCAACGACAGGATCGGTCGTCCCCGGACCCGCCGGGCATGGCGTCATAAAGGCAGCCGTAGAGACGGATTTGTTGACGGGAGTAAAACGATTCAGCGAAGATGCTGCCGGCGAATAGAACTCATCCAGTCCGTCGTTGTTGAAGTCGCTAAAAAGCAAAGGCGCGCCAGTATCAATCGCCCATGAGTTGTAACCGCCAATCTGTATCTGACTCCAGAGAAAGGTATTGTTTCCAAGCACACTCTTGTTCTGCCATAAATAAGCCTGATTTCCCGCCAGAACCACCCAGCTGGGCACGCCGGTTCCAGTGAAGTCGCCAACCCCGATGCGAGTGGTGTTTCCGGTCCACGCCGTCTGTCCCGAGCCGGAGTAGCCTCCGATTCCGTTGCCGCGATAGGGAGAGAAGACATGACCGCTTCCATAGGTTCCGAGGATATCGGTGTTGCCGTCGCCGTCGATATCGACGAAGACCAGCGGGCCTGTCCAGTCGAAGGTTCCGCCCATGGTGAACGTGCCGTCGCCATTACCGCCATAGATCGCCGACGTGGTGCCCGAACTGCTGGAGACCGCCAGATTCAGCGCTCCGCCCTGCGGAGAGACCACCGTCGATGTATAGGTTCCGATGGCCATTCCGACAACACCGGCAACCGTGGTCTGCCACGACTGCGTGAAGTTGCCGGCACCGTCGTTGGTAAAGGCCGTCACCAGGCCGGTAGCGTTATCGGCACAGACAAAACCAAGATAGCTGTCCGTTTCGTTTGTAATGTTTCCAGCTACCAGCGCCGTGCCGCACTGAATAGGAATCGTAGTCCCCGTGGCGTGTATGGTTTTGTCGCCGAAGGTTCCATCGCCATTGCCGTGATACAAGGTTACATCGGTGGCGGTTGCAACCAGCAGGTCGAGCACTCCGTCACCGTCGAAGTCGCCAGCAACCATGTTGGTAATTCCTGGCTGGCATACAGACTGATTGGTGCCGCCATGGAGAGAAAGATTCCCGGGATTTCCGTTTCCGTTGGGTCCGTTGCCGTAAAGGACCGTAAATCCGCCTCCAGTCTCAGTACAGGATCCGTAAGCTCCGAAGTTAGCCCCAGCCGAATTTTGTGTTCCGTACGAGATCACCATGTCCTGATAACCATCGCCGTCCAGGTCCGCAATCACCATGGAAGGAGGAGTTACCCCCGACCACCAGCCCACGCCGCCACCCGAGTTCATCGTCGTCGAGGACACGGTATTGCCAGGACTCAAAGGCTGCGACCCTAACACGGCATTGGATACCGTATCCGTATAGGTGACAGGGCCAGTCGGGTTGGTAAGTCCATCTGCCGTAACCGTGTCGGTGAGCTGATACGCTCCCGGGCCTCCGGCTACGGATAAAACATGCGTCGTAGTGCCTATGGTAGAGATGACCGTCGGAATCGTCGTAACCGAAGAGGTCAGGACGGCATTTCCTGAGTACTGCGCATTGACGACGCTGGGCCAGCCTGGCGCGAACGCGCGACTCAGGGTGGCAACGCCGGAGCTATCAACCGGCACGCGGCCCAGCAGCATCGATCCGTTATAGAAGGATACAAAGCCCGTGATGGGAGATCCTCCTGAAACCTGGGCCGTCAACAGGATAGGCGTATTTTCCGGGGGTGCCGCTGTTGAGGCTGTTAGCGTAATCGTGCTGGCACTCTGGGCATAGGCAAGCGGCGTTATCAGAAACACAACTGCAAACGCCAATACGACCAGCGCCCACAAGCCGCGGCGTCTGGCTTGCAGATTGGAGCAAGGTAATTCATGAGCGAACATTAAAATCCTCCAAAACTGAAGTCTCGCTCCATCCAAAGACACAGATAGAACGGAACCTGCTGAACGGAAAAGCCCTGAAGTAATGCACTCAGGTAATAGCGCTATTTTACGAAAAATTTGCAAAAAAGTTGTCAAAACGTGAAAATTTTAATAGATAAATACGTCCAGTGAATGGGGTTTTTTGCATAAAACCGATCTACAGCCCGAAATGTGGTACGCTCTGCAATACACCGGCTTACCCCCGGTCTGGCCCACCATAAAGTCAAACAAAATAAACCAAGAGAGCAGGCTTCCGCCCTGTAGGCGCTAAGATAAGGAGTTTCTGCTTTCAGGTACGCCAAGCCTGAAGGCTTGCGGAAGGTCTGCAATCCACAAAAAAACCGTGGCCGCCCTCCCGGGCGTGTAGACTAAGTACCTTACATCCTATGCGCGGCCTGATCCTTTCCGATATTCACTCGAACCTGGAAGCACTGACCGCCGTGCTGGAGGCAGCGGCTCCCTTCGATGTTGTCTGGAACCTTGGCGATGTGGTGGGCTACGGAGCCAATCCGAACGAGGTCATGGAGATCGTCCGCTCCACGGTGCTGTACAACATACGCGGCAACCATGACCGCATCTGCTCGGGCACGGACCCGGCGCTGGGATTCAATCCCGTCGCACGCGAGGCCGCCCTCTGGACCCGCAAGGTGATGACCACAGAAAACCGCGAATGGCTCCTTGGAGGCCCTTTTATAGGCCCGCTCCATCTGGGAAGAGGGGTCAAGCCCGAGCCTGAAAACCATATCAACAAGGTAGCGCTGGCCCACGGCTCTCCTCTCGGTGAGGATGAGTACATCCTGTCCATGAGCGATGCATGGGAGCCCTTGCAGCGCGCGACCGTGCCGCTCACCTTCATCGGCCATACGCACCTGCAGGGAGGATATCTGCTGAAAAACCGTAAACAGCAGATGCAGATTCGCCCACAATACGCAAACCTCGACCAGTCCGTCTGCTGGACGCTGCCCGTTACTCCGGAGGTGCTGTGTCTGATCAATCCAGGCTCCGTCGGCCAGCCCCGCGACAGCGACTGGCGAGCGGCGTTCGCCATCTACGATAGCGAAGCCGAAGAGATCATCTTCCACCGCGTTCCCTACGATGTCGCCGCTGCGCAGAAGCAAATCCTGGCGGCAGGACTACCGGAGCGGCTGGCAGAGCGGCTGAGCGCAGGAAGATAAAGAACCGGGTGCATCCTTTCCGTCCGGCGAAGTACCATGCATATAGGACCATGCCGAATCTGCGACGACTCTCTCTCCTTTTCCTGCTGGTTGCGCTCACCCTCTGCGCCGGAGCACAGACGCTTGCCCGCAAGGGCTGGGCCGGCTCTGGACTGAACTCCGACCCGTGGTGGAAACACGCGGTTGTCTACCGGCTCGACCCGAAGCATTTCTCCGCCGACGGCCTGCGCGGAGTATCGAGCCGCCTCAGCTACATACAGTCGCTCGGAGCCGACGCCATTCTTCTGGACGGCGTCGCCGTCAACAGCTCCGGCAATCTCGATCCGGCGCTAGGCACGATGGACGATCTCGACGACCTGATTCGCCAGTTCAGCAGTCGCAGCATCCGCGTGCTTCTACGGCTTGATCCGAAGACAGCAGACCAGGCTTCCACCGCGCGTCTCTGGCTCGCTCACGGAATCGCGGGCTTCTATGCGCCGGAGGCGACGCCAGACCAGATTGCAGAGATTCAGAAGACGCTCAACTCTTTTGCCGGCCAGCGGATTCTCATCGGCAACCTCGACCTCGCCGCTGTTCCCGCAGCGTCTCCCGAACCCATAACGCCTGCTGCCGACAGCAAAACGCCGTCTCGTCGCAGAGCATCGCGCCGCAGAGCCTCGCGCATTCACACAGCTCCGCCCGCAAGTAAACCTGCCAATAAAACGGCAGGACCGCAACTGCTTGCCGACCCGCGTCCCGGAACGGTGACGCAGTTGACCGCCGACGACGTTCGGCCAGCTCTTGAGGCTTCGCAGGAGACCTTGCGCAGCACGGTCTCTCTGCTGCTCATCAGCGGCGGCCCCGCCTACAAGCGCAGCTTCAGCCGCTACGCCAACGGCAGTCATGATGTGGACATTGCCAAGACTCTGGCCGCCATTCTGCTGACGACGCGCTCGGGAGCGCTGCTCTACTCCGGCCAGGAGCTCGGAATCCCAGCGGCATCTCCGCAAGATGATGCTCCGAAAGACACGAGCGCCGCGCTTCAGGATGCTGACCCGGCCTCGCTGCTGAATTGGTATCGCCAGCTAAGCGCGATGCACCACACCAACCGCACGCTGGCATCGGCGGACGAGATCATTCTCAACCACGATGACCAGAACGTCCTCGCCTGGGTACGCAAGCCCGGCGCGGTCTCGCCGGAGACACCAGCGATTGTTGTCGTCTGCAATCTGTCGGACAAGCCGGTGACGCTCTCGCTCAAGCAGGACATGCAGCGGCTGGGGCTGCGCGGCAGCTTTCTGCGCGCCATCCTGCGCTCGGACAACGCCATGGGAGCCATGCACCTCGACGGCATGACACTGGCGCCCTACATGGTCTATATAGGAGAACTTCGCTTTTAGGATCGTGTATGTATAACTCAGTCTTTGAGAAAAACTTTCCAAAACGTGTTCATCTACAGCATAGAAATGGTGGATTGTATGTCCGCATTGAACGACAGAATGCACGAGGAGTCTACTTCTGGTGGATGTTTCTCTCGACTTTTGTATTTGCCGTGTTCGCACAGGTAATGTGGGAAGCACCGGGTCTACGCTTTGGCAGCACACTTTTCGTAGTATTAATTTTTCTGTTAGGTACTGCTGCATATCTGATTGCTCTTGTATTTAGTATTTGGTATGCATTCGGAGTCGAAGCTATCTCTATCGATGGAGATACGTTGCGCTGGACACTCACTGCGCTTCGCTGGCATCATACAAAAATCATTCGAACTGCAGAGATCACAAGTGTGAAAGCTATTACACCTTGGACGTGGCTGGATAATACCGTTGAAATTAATACCGACCGTAGGCACTATTACCGGCTGGGGACCAAACTACGTCGTGACGAAACAATTGAATTGGCGAACAGTCTGAGTCATGCAATCGGTTGTAAATTGTCTTGAGAGACTGCTATTTGGTATTTGGGGCGCTCTCCGCCGGAGCCGCCGCGCCGGAGGAAAACGAGCGGACCAGGATCACCAGATGCCAGATATCGTCGGGCTTGATGCGGTCGCCGTCGGACGGCATCTGGCCCTTGCCGTTCCTGATGATGTAGAAGAGTTCTCCGTCGGTCATGTCCTTCAGGGCCGCCGGGTCTGTCCAGTCCTTGAGCTTGAGCTTCATGTCGGCGACGGCTTCGCCTTTGCCGTCGCCTTTCTCGCCGTGGCACATGGCGCAGTCGTATCCGTATGTCTTCATAGCGCGGGTCTGAGATTCTGCCGTGGATTTGACCGGATTGACCGCGCCCGCGGCCTCGGCAGGAATAGCCGAAGGAGCCTGCGTGGACTGTTGTGGCGGAACCGCAAAGAAAAACAATACGCCCAAGACGAATAGAGACTTCAACATAGCATCCCTCTCTTGCTGAACGGAATTCTATGCCTCTCAACAAACATAAGGGAAGACGGAACTTGTGCATTCCTGCTGAAGCAGGTTCCTTCCGAGTCAACGGCGGGTCTTGGCAATGTCCGGCCCCAGCAGCTCTTCGGCGCTCGGAGCCTGTTGCGGCCTGTCTAACGACACCCGCCCCATCTGCTTCTGGCGCTCGGCCTCCGGCTCCAGATGGTTCTCCGTCAGCCCTTTCTTGAGAATCGCAAAGGCCTCCTCCGGAGTATCCGCGAAGTGGAACAGATCCAGGTCGGTGCGGGCAATCGCTCCCTTCTCGGCGAGAATCTCCAGATTAATCACGCTCTTCCAGTAGCTGGAACCGTAAATTACCACCGTAATCTTCTTGGCCAGCTTATGGGTCTGCGCCAGCGTAAGGATCTCGAACATCTCGTCCAGGGTTCCGAAGCCGCCCGGAAAGACGATCAAGCCCTTGGCCAGATAAGCGAACCAGTACTTGCGCATGAAGAAGTAGCGGAAGTCGAAGTTGAGCGCCGGAGTGATATACGGGTTCGGCATCTGCTCGAAGGGCAGCTTGATG
>WQYS01000010.1 GCA_009781125.1 Acidobacteriaceae bacterium
GACCCGAACTTCCTGCAAACCTATACCGGCGACGCAACTTTCGCTCCCGACTTCACCGATCTGAATCAATTCCGCGCGGCGCGAAATTACTCCGGCGCAGCCGTTGTCAATACACACCCCAACGATTCTTTCTCTATGACGGTCGATTATCAGGGACTGGCAACGAACCGGAACTATACCAACGGCCCACTCGGACCGAGCTATCAGTACGACGGCATGACCCACACGGTGGGTTTACGCCTCGACTGGCAGGTCGGAAAGTACCAGATGATCACCGCGGGCCATGAATTTGAAAACGAGAATTCTTACAACGGCGATGTCGAGCCGGACCCGGCCAATTCTTTCTCGACCAATGCTACGCAAAGGAACCAGGCCATCTACGTGCAAGACCAATTGCACCTGATGGACGGACGCCTGCAACTGGCGGGTTCCTATCGAGGCCAGTTCTTCATCCTGGAACCGCAGACCTTTACGCCATCGGATCAAAATCCTTACAGCGGAATACCGGTGAGTTCTCCGCCTGCCGCTCACACCTATGACGTTTCGGCAGCGTATCTGTTCCCGCAATCGGGCACCAAACTGCGTATGCATACAGGAACCGGCTATCGCGCACCTTCGCTCTATGAGCGGTTCGGCTCGTATTACGGCTACGGCGCCTCCTCGGCTTACGGCTATCCCGGCCTGAAGCCCGAGCGAACACAAGCGGTAGATGGTGGAATCGATCAGACCTTCTGGAATCGCCGTGCCGTGGCATCGGCAACCTACTTCTACACCCGCCTGAACCAGACGATCATCTTCGACAGTTTTCTGTACCTGAAGCCAGACCCTCTGAACCGTCCCTACGGCTACGCAAATTCCAGTGGCGGCATTACTCGCGGCGTAGAGGCAAGTTTTGCCGTCTCTCCAATCCGTCAGTTGAACGTGCTCGCGGCCTACACCTTCGTCAACGCTCGCGAGGCTCAACCGCAAAGCCCCGGCATCTACCAGACCTTCGCAATTCCTGACCACCAGTTCTCACTGCTGGCAACCGGACAGGTTACGCCTAAACTGGCTGTTGTCTTTGGTACGGTGCTCTCCAGCACATACCTGTCGCCTGTTTTCAACAATGTGACCTACATGAGCCAGGTCTTCCGCTTCGACGGCTTCCGCCACGGCCAGGCGGGCGTCAACTATCGGATGCCGATGGGCGAAAAGCGCGCCCTCAAGCTCTTCGCCAATGTCAACAATGCCTTCAACCAGTCATACTATGAGAGCGGATACCGCACGCCAGGCGCTACGGCGATGAGCGGACTGCAATTTGATTTCTGATTCTGATGCCACGAAAATCTCACCTGTGGTTTTTTTCGATTCTTCTGTGGACGGCAGCCGCGCTGGCGGCGCCGCCCCAGAGGATCGTTTCGATCTCTCCCAACCTGACGGAGATTCTCTACGGACTCGGCGTCTTTGACCGGGTCGTCGGCGTCTCCGACTACTGCACCTATCCGCCCGAGGCGAAGTCGCGCGTGCGCGTCGGCGGGTGGTCGAGTCCCAACCTTGAACGAATCGTCAGCCTGCGTCCGGACCTGGTTGTCCAGACAGTAGGACAAGCGCCCACGCTCGCCTATGACCTGAAGCAGGTAGGCATCCCTACGCTGACGACGCAGAGTATGACGGTCGCGGACGTCTTCACCGCCATCGACGAAGTTGGAGCAGCGGTCGGCAGGCAGCGCGAGGCGCAGGCACTGATCGCTTCCACAAAGGCGTCCATCGAACGAGTGCGCAAGCGCACCTCCAGCGCGGCGCGGCCTGCTGTGATTGTGGCCGTAGACCGCTCGCCGGGGAGTCTGCGCGATCTTTATGTCGCAGCACAGGGCAGCTATCTTGCAGAGCTGATCGAAATTGCCGGTGGTCATGTGGTCGCGCCGCCCACCCGCAGCGGATACAGCAAGATCAGCAAAGAAAAGCTGGTCGCGCTCAATGCGGACGTGATATTGGAGTTGCGCTCAGGCGATCTCGGCCTGGATGCGCAAAAGGCGAAGGCCGACTGGCAGGAGCTTCCGGTATTGGATGCAGTCCGGAACGGCAGGGTCTACGATATGACCGAGGACTACATTCCGCACAACTCGCAGTTGATTGCGCGCACCGTGGTGCTGCTGGCGCATACGCTGCACCCGGAGATTCCGCTCGGCGAACTGGAGGGGCAATGATGCCGCCGGTCCTCGAAGCGCGCCGCCTGGGATTTGAGTACACCCCTGCGTATCCAGTCATCAATGATCTCTCGGTTTGCATTCAGGCTGGAGCCTTGTGCGCCTTCATTGGCTCCAACGGCAGCGGCAAGTCTACGCTGATCCGCCTGCTCGCTGGAGTGATGAAGCCAGATTCCGGCGAGGTGTTGTTGCACGGCCGCAGCATGGAGAAGACTCCCCGGCAGGAGGTCGCCCGGCGGCTGGCCTATGTTCCCCAGACCTGGTCGATGGTGTTTCCTTTTACGGCTCTGGAGGTGGTGCTCACAGGGCGGAGTCCGCATCGGCCTCCCTTCCGTCTGGAAAACGAGCACGATCACGCCATCGCCATGGAAGCGCTGTCGCTCGTAGATGCGACGCACCTGGCCGAGCGGCCCGTCACCGCGCTTTCGACCGGCGAGCAGCAACTGGTAGCCGTGGCCCGTGCGCTGGCGCAGCAGCCCGAGTGCCTGCTGCTCGACGAGCCTTCCGCCTCGCTTGATCTTCGGCACCGAGTGGCACTGATGCGCTCGCTGGTTCGCCTGCGCGACACGCTGGGACTGGCGATCTGCGTGGTCACGCACGACCTGCACCTGATCGACAGCGCATTTGACCGCGTGCTTGCGCTTCGTGGCGGACAACTGATCGTGGATGACCGCCCGGAGAAGGTGCTCAACGATTTCGCGCTGGCAGAGGTCTACGAGGACCGGAGCATCCGCACGCGGACCGTCGAAGGAAGGACGCTCGTATGGTGCGATTAGCTACAGTCGTTCCCCGTCGAACCAGGTCGATTGGCATTCGGCTCACGCGCGCGATGCTGGTTCTTTCGCTGTTGCTGGTAGCGGTCGCCATCGGCTCGGCGTGCTTCGGAACCGAGCCAGTCCGCTTTGCTCAGGTCTTTTCCGATCCGACCATGCACACACTGTTCTTCGATCTGCGATTGCCGCGTGTATTGATGGCGGCGATGATCGGAGCTTCACTGGCCATCGTGGGGGCCGCGCTGCAGGCGCTGTTCCGCAATCCGCTGGCCGACCCGTTCATCCTCGGCGTCTCTGGCGGCGGCACTGTTGGCGCAAGCGTCGCCATTGCATTCGGAATCGACCGCGTCTTCGGCGGAGTTCCGTTTCTCTTCCTCTCCGCATTCCTGGGTTCGCTGCTTGCGGTCTTTCTCGTCTACCAGATCGCCCACACCGGACGCGCGATTCTACCCGGAGCTCTGCTGCTGGCCGGGGTCGCGGTTAACCTGATCGCCTCGGCAGCCGTGATTACGATTCAGTTCCTCAGCGCTCCGAGCCGCGCGCACCAGATTCTGCGCTGGACGGCAGGGAGCCTCGACATCGTTGGCTTTGCAACCATCCGGCACATGGCGCTGTTCCTGATTCCCTCCTGGATTGCGCTGCTGGCGATGGCTCAAAAGCTCCACCTGCTCGCCATCGACGAAGACACGGCCACGACGCTGGGCGTCAACGTAAGGCGAAGCGAACTCATCATTCACCTGCTTTGTTCGCTGCTGGTTGCGGTCACGGTCGCGGTCGGCGGAGTGGTGGGCTTTGTCGGGCTGATCGTGCCGCACGCCATCCGCCTTCTCTTCGGAGAAGACCTGCGCATCGTGCTTCCCGGATCGCTGCTGCTGGGAGCGTCCTTTCTGATCGCCGCCGATACCGTGGCGCGCACCGCGCTTGGTTCGACCGAGCTGCCAGTGGGCGCGGTGACGGCGCTTCTCGGCGGCCCCGTTTTCCTGTTTCTGCTGCGTCGGCGTCAGCGGTACTCCGCACTATAGCCGAAGACCCACGGTTGCTAAAGGCGAATAATGTAACCTGCTATTTTGGATTATCGGTGTAGTCTTCTGTCAGGGAGGCAACGAATGTCGTATCTGGGAAAAGAGATCAAGAAGCTCGGCTTTGGCATGATGCGATTGCCGCGGCGCGGCGACAACATCGATATCGAGCAGGTCAAGCAGATGGTGGACCGCTTTCTCGACGCCGGGTTTACATACTTCGACACGGCATGGGCTTATGTCGGCAGCGAGGACGCTATCCGTCAGGCGCTGGTGGAGCGGTATCCCAGAGATTCTTTTCAGCTTGCAACCAAGGTTGCTGCATGGATCAAATGCAATAGCAGGGATGACGCTATCGGACAGTTTGAGGCGTCTCTACGTGAGACGGGCGCGGGTTATTTTGACTTCTATCTGCTGCATAACCTTGGCGAGGGCCGAACACGTTTCTTCGATGACTTCCGCATGTGGGACTTTGTTCAGGAGAAAAAGCAGCAGGGTCTCATCAAACATATAGGCTTCTCGTTCCATTCGACGCCGGAGGAGCTGGATGCCATCTTGGACACCCATCCCGAGATGGAGTTCGTGCAGCTTCAAATCAACTGGGCGGATTGGGACAACCCCGCGATTCAGTCCAGAGCCAATTACGAAGTGGCGCGCAAACATGGAAAGCCCGTCATCGTCATGGAGCCGGTCAAAGGAGGCGTGCTGGCAAATCCGCCGGAGACGGTAGCGGAGATCTTCCGCAAACAGAATCCGGACACTTCCAGCGCGGCTTCCAATGCAGCCTCTAACGCATCCTGGGCGATTCGTTTCGCAGCGAGCCTGGAGGGTATCGTCACGGTTCTCTCTGGCATGAGCAACCTGGAGCAGATGGAGGACAACCTCTCCTATATGCGGCATTTCACGCCTCTGTCCGAAGCGGAAAAGCTCGCGCTCGGAGAGGCGCAGAGCGCATTGAACAGCATCCCGCTGATTCCCTGCACCACCTGCGACTACTGCGCCAAGGTCTGTCCCAATGACATCGGGATATCAGGCTCCTTTACCGCGATGAACCATCTGACGCTTTATCGAAATGAGGCTGCCGCTCTTCAGCAGGAAAAGATGCTGGTCGCCAACCGCGGGAAAAAGCGGGCCAGCGAATGCATCCAATGCCGCGAATGCGAACAGGTCTGCCCTCAGCACATTGTCATCGCAGAGGAACTGGCCCGTGTCGATAATGTCCTGGGCCGTATTCAGGCAAGCGGGGGAAATTATTTCAAACTATAGTTGTGCCGCTACCGGATAGCGGTGGAGCTGCCTGCGCGCTGTTTGTGGAGAACCGCATTCGTCTCCGCCAGCGCCTTCTGACAGCGCACGGCCCGGAAGCTGTCCGCTCCGTGGTTCTGAATCGTTGCAGGACAGGCGCGGGAGAGATAGGGATACGCCTCTGAATACCTCTTTAGCTGGACCAGACAACTGCCCAGCGCCTCTTCAGCAAATTCGCGGCTGCGATGTCCTTGGGGCAAGGTCTTCGTCAATATCTGAACAGCCTCCCGCAACACCGGCTCTGCCTGACGCGGCTCGCCGCGGCGAAGCAGAATGTCTCCAAGATTGACCTTCGCCTGGCCGATGAGATAATGCCCTTCGGGAAACACTTTGCTATAGATATCCAAAGCACGGCGCACCAGCGCCTCCGCTTCCGAGATGTCTCCGTATTGCTTAAGATAGCCGCCCAGGTCATTCATGTCCGCCGCCGTTTGCCTGTTCATCTCGCCATTCACTTTTATGGAGAGAGCCACTACCTTGCGAGACCACTCGATCGCTCCGTCATGGTCTCCCATGGCATTGCGCAGTTTGGCCATGAGATACATGGTGTTCAGCGCGTTGGGATATTGTTCGCCTTCGGTGCGGCGGAAGATATCGAGTGCCTCGTTCACCTCCGTCTCCGCCTCCGTGTACCGTTTGAGATCGACAAGCGCGTTGGCGTGGACCGTCAGAGTGTCGGCAAAAGCCAACTGAACATCATGTGTATGCTCGACGTTTGGCTGGCGATAGACCTCGATGGCTTCGCGAAGGAGCGGTTCGGCTGCTGCCGGATCTCCTTTTATGCCCTGAATAGCTCCAAGCCCCTCCAGGGATGAGATCAGCGGCCTTGGGTTCCGCTTGACGAGCTGCTCACGCAAGCCAACGACCTCCCGAAGCAGCCGCTCACTTTCTACGAGGTTGCCAGTATCGCCGTAAACCCCAGCCAGGTCAGATTTGGTAGTGGCCTGGTCAACCTCAGGAAGATGCAGAACCTCCTGCTGAATGCGCAGGCTTTCCTTAAGCTGATCGAGCGCCTGATCGTAGAGATCGAGCGAGCCGTACACATTCCCCAGGACCAGCATCATGTGGGCCTGCACCTCGGGCTGGCCGGCAAGCTCGGTCTTGACCCGCTCCGCACCTCGATCCAGAGTCTCCCGCAAGGTGATCTGCTTGCCTTTGGCAACATCGGGACTGGCATCGGTAAACAGCGACTCAAGAAACTTAGCGGTCTGATCGGCTTTGTTCCGTTCGCGTTCGGCGTGATCGCGCTCGTGAGCAATTCGCCGTGCCTGGACCGTCATGGCGAGCGCAAACAGAATCAACGCCAGCAGCGCAGTCGAACCAGCGATGACAGCGCCCCGCCTTCGCCGCAGGAAGCGTCCGGCGCGATAGCGGAAGGTACTCCGCCGCGCCAGCACCGGAACATGTTGCAGGTATCTCCGGATATCATCCGAAAGCTGCTCGACGGAACCGTACCGCGCCGCAGGCTCCTTGCGCAGGGCCTTCATGATGATGGCGTCGAGATCGCCCGTGAGCTCGTCGGCCAGCTTGCGTGAAGAAGCCGCCGCGCTTGGCTTCGGCGGGTCCACGGTACAGACTACGCGGTGCAGCTCCTCGTACTGTGTGCTCGTGAGCCGCTGCGCGGGAACTCCCGTCAGCATCTCATACAGAATCATGCCCAGTCCGTACACGTCGGTAACCGTGCTTACGGGCCGCCCGTCCACCTGCTCGGGACTGGAGTAGCGCGGCGTGAAGGGACGAAAAACGCTTGTGCTCCCGTCAGCCGAATCCTGCATCTGTTCGCTGACGATCTTGGCGATGCCGAAGTCCAGCAGCTTGGGAGTTCCGCTCTTATCGACCAGAATGTTGTCGGGCTTCAGATCGCGGTGAACCACCAGATGCTGATGAGCGTACTGCGCGGCAGAGCATATCTGCTGGAAGAGCTGGATGCGCTCATGAAGCGGTTTTTCTTTACACCAGTCGAGCAGCGGTTCGCCATCCACGTAATCCATGACCAGGAAAGGCAGCCCGTCCTCGGTCACGCCGCCGTCGAGCAGGCGGGCGATGTTGGGATGATCGAGTCCAGCCAGAATCTGGCGCTCCTGCCGGAACCGCTCGGCCAGCGCCGAGTTGGCCATGCTCCATTGCAGAACCTTGACGGCGACGCTCTTCTCAAAGGCTCCATCGGCGCGTTCGGCCAGATAGACCGCGCCCATGCCGCCGTGACCGATCTCGCGCACGATGCGGTAGGCTCCCGCCATGCGGCCAGCCCAGGGCTTGCTCTGCTGCCGCATGTCGTCCACGGCGCGGACTACCATGCCGGTGATATCCGGAGCGTTGCCACTGGCTGCCAACAAGATCTCCACCTGCGTGCGCAACTGCTCATCGCCGCCACAGGCAGCCTCAAGGAAGCGTGGCCTGTCTTCGACAGGAACGCTCCGGCATTCGTGGAACAGCTCTTCCAGACGTTTCAGATCGCTGCTTGACATGACCCCATCTCGTGGCCGAGCCATGCCTTGGCGAAGTGCAGATCCCGGTCCACCGTGCGAACAGAAGTTTCCAGATACAGGGCGACCTCCTCAATGGAAAGCCCGCCGAAGTAGCGCAGCTCGACCATCTGCGCCATGCGCTCGTTCTGGCTGGCCAGCCGGTCAAGCGAGATGTGAATCTGAAGGATGAGTTCCAGGTCCGTATCCACCTGCGTAATCGCAGCAAAGTCTTGCGGCGAGACGCGCTTGGCGGCGGCGCGGCGGCGCGCATGTTCGACCAGAATATCGCGCATGGAGCGGGCCGCGATAGCCATAAAATGCGCTCGGTTCTCGCACTCCGGGGCCGCGCCCTGGTTGAGCCGCAGATAGGCCTCGTGCACCAGAGCCGTAGGCTGAAGCGTGTGATCGGGGCGGTCCCGGCGGAGATAGCTTGCCGCCAGGCGGCGCAGCTCATCGTAAACCAGCGGCACCAGTTCTTCGTAAGCCCGCTGATCTCCATTGCGCCAGGCTACGAGCAGCCTGGTTACATTCTTCGGGTCGTCCGCCATCTGTCCTTCGTTCGACATCGCAATTAAGTGCGCTGGAATTGCCATCAGATTACACTCCCTCCGGTCTAGTTGGCAAAACCAGAGAGCATGGATGCGTTTAAGGTAAATTCAACAAATTGAACCGGTTGCACTTTTATTTGCCTTAGTCGGCAAAAACCTCACTGAAAAAATTGCGAAAACCTGCTTTTTTTCGTGGCGTTAAATTCCTCCGGAATGCGGATTAACCAGTAGAGGAAAAAATCTTCTTATCGCAACGGAGACGTTCCTAAGGCGCGCGCCAGGACCATACGCCTTCTTTCTAACCCGATTTAACAAGCCGTTTCTGCGGAGAGTGAAATGAAGAAGAACGTTCTGTGGATTGTAATGACAATCATGGGCATTACAGGTGTCGTGATGGGATGCCATGCAGATGGTCCAGCAACGGATCAACTCGCGCAGTTGTTGAAGGACGGCAAAGTCAAGGAGTACACACGCTGCGTGGCCGAGGACCAGAAGCTGGGGATCGAAGCGGCGCGAACCATTGTTCCCGCTGGTTGGACCTGCCAGGGCCAGGTGACGTGGAATCTGCAGAGTGGAGTCGCTCCGGCAGTATACGAGATGTCAGCACAGTCGCCCGACAAAAAGGAATCGATCCTTTATTTTTCGACGATGGCATTTGAGGAACCGCGTTTTGCGCAAATCGGAATGATGAATATGCAGCAGGCGCAGCTCTACAGAGAAGGAATGCAGACCGATAGCGGCAATCCCATGTTGAAGCTGATGTCGTCGTCCGATTACACGGTTTACATGCTGAAAGGCATAAATCTCGGCCTTCAGAACATCCGTGTTATTGAAGTAAAACCACTCAGCGCCGAAGCTCAGGCGGCAGTGGATAAGAGTGTGCAGGATTTTTCCGCGATGATGACACAGGCCTCCAGGTCAATGCCGGGCTCATATTTCCGCGACGTGAAGCTGGATGCTCGCGTAGTCGTGTTGTCGGCGACACGGAACGGCAAGCCGTGCAAGTTGGCTGTCTATGCCCCCATTCTGTCATATATTCGGGGCATTCAGAACAACGGAATGCACGTGGAGAATCTGCCCTGGACCGTTGCGCGCACTGCGATTTACTCCGCTGAATCCGATGCCTATAACGACGAATCGATAGCCGTTAAGTTATTTGCGGCCAACTTTGTTACAAACCAGCAGTGGCAGGCTTCCATCGATCAGGCCATCAAAGAAATCGGAGAGAAACGTGTGGCAGAACTCAGAAGACAGGGTCAGGCGGCGGTCCAGCGCATCCAGCAGCAGGCGCAGGCTTATGCCAGGATCAACAAGCAGAACTATGACAACACGGTCGGGGCTTCAATTCAGCATCGCTCGGATGTGAACTCGGCGGTCCTGGGCGGATGGGACGATGTTATCTCCGGCGTAGAAAACTACCGCGCTCAGGACGGCGGCGTCCTGAAGGTGGACCAGAACTTCGATCATGTGTACGTCGGCAAAACCAGCGGGAAGATCTATACAACGCAGGGCGTGAAACTGGATTCCGACCGTTACACGCAACTACAGCATATTCCGCTCAGCACTGTGCCGTAGCAAAAGGATGGCGAATGATGAGGAAGGACAGCGCATTCCCCCTCAGCGCCTGACCGTGGTATCTCCATACTTTTATATCCGGCGATACCTCAATTGAGCGTACAGGCGTGTGCGGTTTTCTCCGCACACGCTCTCTTTGTATTGACCTGTCAGTTTGTCAGCACGATCGTCACTACGCTCTGGGGAGGCAGGTTGACTCCTTCGCTGACATAAGGCCCCAGATTGTTCCACCGCTCGCCCGAGCTGATGTTCTCGGAGAACGTGCTGCGATACATCACCGACGAGGTGTACGAGATGCCGCTCAGATCGAGCGCCAGCCCGTCGGCCGTGCTGGTGGATGTATTGATCGCTACGATCACCGTGGTCTTCTGGTCTGGACTCTGGTAGACGCTGACACGCTCGTCGGGATTGTCTACCGTAGCGTTATAGCGCACGTATCCAGGCTGTACGAAGAAGCTATAGTGCTTGAGCGCGTAGTAAGAATCGTTGTAGGCCCATCCGTGCGGAAACGCCCAGGTCGAGGGATCGTTGGCTGGATTGTCCACGTAGAGCAGGCCCTGCTGATCGGCTGCCTGCGTGTTGTCCGCCGTCAGCGTGCCGGGCCAGAACGCCGCCCAGTAGAAATAGGCGTTGTCGTTGCCGTAGACCAGCGCGTTGTGTATGTTCCACGCCGCGTAGAAGCCCGGCGTTGCGTAGTACTCGGTTTGAAACTTCAGCATGGACGAATATGTGTTGTTCATATTCGTCAGGGCAGTAACTCCGGTGTCGGGGTTTTGGCCGATGTCCGCGCCATTCCCATCCGTCTGGCACTTCGCGCACACGTTGTAGAGATGATGAGCCAGGCCATCGACCTCGCTTAGATTATTGAGCGCGCCGACAAAATCGAGAAATCTCGTGTCGACTGTATTGTTCTCCGGCGCGAGCATCTTCGGCGGATTGGGCATGGCCTGCTGCAACTCGTTGTACACCGCGTCGAAGGCGAGATTGTACCCGGCGTAGTTAGTCCCGTTGTAAGTCGCCTCGGTCGGATTGAAGCGGCAACTGGCATAAGTAGCGGCCCAGTCGGGCTCGTTCTGAATCGAGATGTACTCCGGCACTACAGGTGGAGTCTGAAGCGCATAGGCAGCCAGCGCTTTGGACCAGTACTGCGCGAAGCCTGCATAATCGTAGCCTCCGCCCGCGGCCTGCGACAGAGTTCCAACATTCCGGATACAGCCTCCACTTGCATTCGTATCGGCAGAGGTGCATCCGTTCGCGCTATCGTTGCTCTTCAAATACGCGGGCGGTGAATAGGAGGTCATCAACAATGTAAGCGGAGCGCCATGCGCAGTGTTGGCAGCATCGACTATCTGGCTTGTGTTGTTGTCGAAGTTGGTTTTGGTGTTGTCGAACTGATTTCTTATCCTGAGGAACGTAAGTCCGAGGCCGTTGGCCGGACCCCAGAGCGCGTCGGTGATCTCCGACCTGTAAGTACTGTTGAGCAGGTAGTTGAAATCGAAGTTAACAGCCGCGCCAAATCCGAAGATCGTCTGATTGGAGGCCGTGAGGTCGAACGTGGCGTTCGCGCTGATTATGACCGGGTCGCTGATCGTCACCGGAACCGCCGCGGAGGTGCTGCCCGCGCAACTCGCATCGCCGCTATAAACCGCTGTGATCTGGTGGGTGGTGCTTGCAGCCAGAGTAGTCACCTGCATCGTGGCGGAGCCGTTCACAAGCGGAACCGGATCTCCCAGCGCGCTGGATCCGTCCATAAAGGTTACCGTGCCGGTGACCGGGCTAGTGCTCGATACCGCCGCCGTCAGAGTGACGGGAGCACCCGGAGCCGCCTGGCTCGGAGAGGCGGTGAGCGACGTCGTGCTCGCTATGCCGCTGATCGCCACCGAAACCGCCGCGGAGGTGCTGCCCGCGTTGGCCGTATCGCCGGTGTAAAACGCCGTGATCTGATGAGTGGTGTTCGCGGTCAGAGTAGAGATTTGCATCGTAGCAACGCCATCCACAAGCTCAACCGGAATCCCCAGCGCTGTAGACCCTTCGAGGAAGGTTACCAGACCGGTGGCAGTGCCGTTGCCCGATACCGTCGCCGTCAGAGTGACGGGAGCACCCGAAGCCGCCTGGTCTGGAGAGACGGCAAGCGACGTTGTAGTCGCGGGCCGCGAGTCCACAGGGGTAGTCGAGCTGCATCCTGTCATCAGACCCATTGTGGCAATGCCCACGAGCAGGCAGGCTATCCAAAGACTATTTCCGTAAATCGATTTCGCTCTCATAATTATTGCTGGCCTCGGCATCATGCAACCTCCGGTTAAGTTCATACGTTCTGGCCGCTCCCTCACATGGACGGAGTAACATCGGCGGTTCCCATCTTTCCATCCACAGCGTCGCGCACGACGAAGCGAATCCGCTTCGTTCCCCGCGGGACGGCGAATGAAATCTTGAATGTAACGTCCTGCGTAACATCGGCAGGAAGCCGTGTAGCCAGCTCCTGCGGAAGATGGCTGAGGACACGGTCGCGCTCACCGAAGCACGCCGTCATCACTGTAACTTCAGCATGGCTGACGCCATCGGGCGCGGCCAAATAACTGAGCATCTTTGCCGGTATCTTCAGCTCGTAGCCATCCTTAACGGCGATGGCCTTGATCTCGATGCCGTTGTAGACTATCTTGTCCAGCGCGGCGTGGGTGAGGTCAAAGGCAAGCCTGGCGGTGCTTGGCGCAGGCGGCTTCTCTTCGAAGACGCGCTGCGGCTCCACGTAGTAGCCCGTGCGCGTGTTGGCGGCGAGCCCAGGACGGTCGATCTCGATGCGGATCTTGCGCAGGGCTGCCGGATCGTCCGAGTGGTTGGTCGGCGAGTAAACCAGCGTGAAGTAGTTCGATCCCTTCTCGATAGCTCCGGCAATCAGGTGGTCCACGTCGTTGCGCATGGAGTAGGCAAAGCCTCCGGTAGCAGGCGCGAATTGAACGAAGTTAATGTCGTTGCTGAAGAGCTGCTGCGTACCGGTCTCGCTGGTGGCGTTGCTGAGGTCTGCGGGCGAGATGACGTCCGGATCGCTCGTGTCGAGCACGCTGGTCACCATCAGGCTGGGATCGATCACGTTGAGCGTCACGCGCGTGTCGAGCAGAATCTGGGTGGCGTCTTTTACCGCCTGGTTCAACTCGTCGGCGTAGTCACTGTTAGCGGCATCGACGTCGGTGCTGATCGAGGGAAAGCCGCATCCCACCCAGATGACGTTCTTCCTGCCCTTGATTCCGCTGGATGCCTCGGCGATCTGCATCAAGGCTCCCAGCGCCGACGCCATCCGCTCGCTGGCATCGGTGGGACTGTTCTTCATCATGCGGAAGGGATAGTAGGGAAAGTGTTTCTTCAGCGCGCCAATCAGGTCATCCCGGTTCTGGGTGTAGTCGTGAATGACATCGAACTTCTTGTCGTTGACGACCATCAGGATAGTCGGCTGAAGCAGTTGCGCAGGCTGGCGTTCCAGATACTTGTTCATGGATTCGCGGGCAAAAGCCATGTCCTCGAAGCGGGTGTTCAGCTCGTCCAGAACGAGAATCGTTACCGGAGCATTGCCGATCCTGGTAACGTTAGCCGACGAGGTGACCACGGGAGCGCTGGCCGGAGCCTGATGTCCCTTGGGCGGAGTAAAGCTCCGGATCACCTGCGGCGCATTGTCTTCGTAAACTTTGAAGTCGTCACGCTTGAGGTCCGTGATGACGTTGCCTTTCTTGTCCGTCACCACAACGTCGAGCACGACCTCGCGCGCCGTGACGTGAAGGGTCGTAATTTTTTCATCCAGGGAAGGGCCCGCGGCCTGAGCGCGGCCAGTGACTCCCGCCACGACCGCCGGAACCATCGCTCCCGTAAGAGCGATGGTCCGGAGACGTGGGCATGGGAAATGAAGATACATCGTTTATCGCATCATCCTTATGCTTACTTTGTCACAACGTTGATGGCGACGGATGTAACGTGCGTGATGGACGGGGTTGACGTACCCTGCCACGTAGCTATGACCTGTACCAAAGCCGGTCCAGGCTGAGTGATGATGCTGTTCTTATCGGTGTAGCTGCCGCCGCATCCGCTGATGAATCCGGCAGCGCCCAGGCCGATGCTCATGACCGCAAGCAGGCAAAGCGTCCGGTATACGCCATTCAGCCTGCGGCGTCCGACCACTCCAGCGAACAGCAATCCAGGCAGGAAGATCGCCGCGAACGTGATGCCAGCCTTTCCTGAAGGCATCCTGTTCTCTGAAGTAATCGTGGCCGGAGTAGAACCCGCGGTCGATATCTGCAGAAGAACGTTCTGGATGCTTGTAGGAGGGTTGAGAGCGGGACTTATGACAATTCCATTCGTGGCCGTGACGTTTCCACTGGTGTAACCGACCGTCTGAGGCGTAAACGCACACGTCGCATTAGGCGGCAGACCCTGGCAACTGAAGCTCACCGTACCCGTGAAGGTCGGGCTGGCGGTCAGCGTCATCGGAATGTTGGCGGTTGAGCCTTGCTGAATCGTTGCGGCATTGACGGAGGCGCTGACCGAAAAGTCCGCAGGAACGGCCATGATCGGATAGCTGGACGAGCTGTTCGCCTGGAAGTTGAAACCGCCGTTGCTGTTGACAGCAGGCGTGTAAACGGCCGTGGCGTTGATCGAGCCCGTCGCGGGCACGGTCACAGAAACATTCGCTACTCCGCCGGATAATGTCCCGGTTCCCAGAACGGCGCCGGTGTTGCTGTCCGTAAAGGTAACCGTACCTGTCGGAGCAGGTCCGCCAGTGCTCAGCGACGTTACCGTTGCCGCTAGCGTCACGGAGCCGCCCGCAACCTGGGACGTGGGATTCGTGCTAAGCGTAATCGACGTCTCTGCCGGAGCGATGGTCAGCACGGGAGGGTTCGCTACATTTAGCGTATAGTTGTCCACATCCTTGCCTGTAAGCGCCGGAACCAGCGTGTAGCTGCCTGCGTCCGGAGGATTCAGAGCTCCGGCTGGCAGCACGAACGTAAGCTGGACATCATCGTCACCCACCAGGCCCGTAAGCGAGCCGGTAATGACAGGCACCTCGGCTCCATAGACAGCGCTCGGCGAAGCCGAGCCGTCGACAGCACCGGTAAGTGTAGCCGCAGCCACCGATACACTGGCGGTCGAGGACGCATTGGTGTAGACATTGATATCGTCGCTGGCGAAATCGACGGTCAGATTATGCTCGCCGGCGCTCGGTGTGTAGGGAATCGTGCCCACGCCGTCGACCATCTGAATCGGTCCCACGGGATTCCCAATGCTATCGGTCATAGTCACCGAGCCAGCGGCAGCCGTTGCCACCGCGCCGCCAGACCCCAGCGTCAGCGTCGCCGTAATGGTCAGGCTATCGCCGTAGGTAAGTGGTGGAAGCGGCGAGGGTGTCAGCACCAGCGTCGGCGTAATCGCGCCAGTAACGGTTGCGTTGAAGGTCACGGTGGGCGTAGCCATGGCGTTGCTATCGGTTGCCGTCACGGTGAAACTTCCCTGCGACATACCGGCGGTAATGACCGGAGCCGTAGCTATGCCGCCAGAGTTCGTCGTGGCCGTGACCGTGGTCAGGCCTCCGGTGAAGGTAGCGCCCGTGGCCGTTCCGTCCACGATGGTGAAGGTAACCGTCTCCCCGGAAACAACCGAAGCGGGAGTCTGGTCATCGGTGACCTTCACCGCCAGTCGCGTTGCAAACGAACCCAGCGGATTTGTACTCTGGCCGTCGCCTGCGCTGATCGTCACATCCTGCGGAGTGCCAACCGTGTTGGCGGCGCCCGTAAGATTGACCACCAACGTAGCCCCATCCGTGTCGGTGATAGTAGCGGTACCCGTCGTAGCGCCGTCCGCTGCGGGAGTGAAGGTTACGCCGATCACGCAGCTATCGCCGGGATCCAGCAGCTTCGTGTCCACGCAGGTCATGCTGGGCCCCGGCGCAAACTGGGTTCCAGTGCCGTCGTCGGTGAATGCCACCGCTCCGCTCACGGTCAGGGGCTGGTTGCCGATGTTCACCAGCGTGATCGTCTGCTCGTCGCTGGTGACGCCGGTGTTGACCGGATCGGGGGTGCCGAACGCCATCGTCGACGTGGAGGCGGTCACCATAGCAACGTAGCTGTTAAGAGAATCGGCGATGTAGTAGTTGCCCTTCTCATCAACGGCGATGCCGGACGGCGTGCTCAAGGCAGCGTCCATCGCGCTTACCGGATCCGTAGCGGTCGCGTAGACCGTCGATCCGCCGCCGCCGATCTGCGTAACGACGCGCGGCGTGGCGCTGCTCGCCGAACTGATCCGATTGACGATGTCGTTGCCGACGACATAAACGTTACCCGCCGCATCGGCTGCAAGCGCTGCCGGAGCCGTCACGTTCACGGACGCGGCCTGAACGCCATTGGTGAACTCGATGACCTTGTTGTTTCCGGTGTCAGCAACGTACAGATTGCCCGAAGCATCGACCGCGACGCCCGTAGGACCGCTGAATCCCGAAGCCACGGTTGTAAGCGCGCCCGAGTAAACGCCGAGCTCGCGGACCACGTCGTTGCCCGTGTCGGCGATGTAGAGATTGCCTGCGCCGTCAACGGCAAGTCCGGTAGGACCGCTCAGCACGTCGCAGGTTCCGGGAACCGCAGCGGTCACACCCGTATTCGCGCTGACCTCCTGAATGCAGCCGGTGCCGTTCTCTGCGATGAACACGTTGCCTGTCGCATCGACCGCAACGCCCATGGGAGCATCAAGACTTGAGGCAATCGCAGTGGCCGTGGTTCCACCGGCAGGAACCATGCTGACCGTGCCGGTCGAGGCGTCGGCAATATACAGGTTGTCAGCGCCATCGAGCGCCACGGCGGCAGGCTTGGTCAGAGTCGCCGTTACGGTGCCCGCCGCTCCGGCATAGGCCGAGATCGTGCCCGGCGCAAGGGCCATGGCAGAACCTTCGCCGACGCCATAGACGCCTTGGTAGTAGTAGTTCGTGCCGTCGTACATCACGACCCGCGCGGTGCGCAGTCCGGGAGCCATGGGCTGGAATTGCACCTGCCCCGTCAAAGTCTCCCACTGAGTCAAAGACACCGGCAGCGATGTGACCGCCGTTCTCACCGTCGCAGCCGACGTTGACGGCAGGTTCGTGGTCATGGCCACTATGGAGAAGTCTGTTGCAGGATCTGTCGTATAGTCCTGTACCGTGACTCCCGCCGAGGCGGTAGCCTGCACGTTGATACCCGGCGCTATGCTGGCCGCGCCGTTACCTGTTGCCGGTGCCACAACTGCAGGCAACTCTGGAATCGGCTGCGTGTATGGCTGGCCAACAGGAACCTCGCCGAATCCATTATTCATGGAAATAACTCTGTAAGCACCCGAAACTGCGGGAGCCATTCCGACAAGAACCTGGCTCCGGTCCGGTGAGACCTGCACGGCTTTCATGCCGTTCGCTCCGGAAGCGACCGCGGCGCTTCCGTTCACGATTCCGCCCGAGGTGAATCCAGTTCCGGCGACTGTGGTGATGTATCCGTTCGTGTCCACCTTCCGGACCGCGCCGTTCGTGCTGATGTACAGATTTCCTGCTGCATCCAAAGCAATGTAGTAGGGAGCATTCAGCGAAGTTGCAGGGCCTATGGCTAAATTGCCATCTCCAGCCGTTGCCGCAGTTCCGTTTCCTGCATAGAGCTGGATTTGGCCTGTTGGAACATCACCAACGTTACTGGCAGCATCGCTAAAGGAGGTGAGATCGGGAACAATCTTGTAGACCTTATTGCCAGGCCCGTCGTTGAGATAGATGTCTCCAGCGGCATCAATGGCCAGTATGTTCAGTCCTGTGAAGGAGGCCGGAGTGATAAGTACGCCTGACGCTGCGACTGAACTACCGTCGGTTGGTATAGCACTGCCGCCGACTACGCCCGCATACCTGACGATCTGTCCGGCATTAGGGCCGGTGAGAGCATATATATCAACGAAACTGCTGGTAGCAGCACCAGAAGGAGTCTCCGCGATAAACAGATATTCGATACCAGAGGGATCGACCCAGTAGGCCAGGCCCCTCGCCGTACCCAGATGAACCGCAGCACCAGCACCACTACACGCACCCGTACCCGGCATCCAGGTATAACCCAGAGCGGAGTAGGTGGCGTTTCCCAGGCATCCGCTTCCGACAGCCGTCGAAAGACTCCCGTCTGTGCCAACCTTGCGGATACGATAGGTGAGCGAATCGGCGATGTACAGGTTGTCGCTCTTGTCGAACACAAGCTGATACGGTTGATACAGCATCCCGCCAGATGCCGTAGCCGAGCCCGGACCGCCGCCGTCACCGCACGTTGCAGATGCTACAGCCGCAGTAGGCGTTGCTGTGTTGCACACCCCTCCTGTGCCCGCCGGCGTGCTGCCTGTCGTGGCCACGGTTGCATAGGTGCCTTGACCGGCATAGATCGTGACTTTGCCGGAGGGGTCCACCTTATAAACCGTACCGGCCACGAGGTTACCGACGGTGGAGGTGGCTTGCCCGCCGTCGGCGAGGTAGAGATTCCCCTTCGAATCGTAGGCCATTCCATCGACCAGCACCGGCTGGAAGGGAGCGCCGTTTAGAAGCAGAAACCCGTTATTCGCAGCCGTTCCAGGTGAGTTGATGATCGGCACATACTGCGCGTCCTGCGCTTGCGCCGTCGTCACTGGCAGCAACAACCCGGCCACTGCGATCAGCAGCGCCGAAAGGACAGCATTCCATTTTCCAAATCTCGTTCTGAACATGGTCACCTCTTGTGATTTCCTATATCCTTTACAACTCGTATTTCGTTCCGGAGACTCGCGTCCGCCGGAAAATTCCTCAGAAGTAATACTTCGCTCCAAACTGTATCTGTCGCATGGACTGCCAACTGGAGACCTTGCCGTAGTTGGCGTTGCCGAAGCCCATGGTTACGCCCTGCGGGTTCGGGTGGTTGGGCAGATTGAAGCTCTCAGCCCTGATCTGGAGCCGCTGCCGGTCTCCGCGCTGGAAGTTCTTGAACACGGATATGTTGTAAATCTGATATCCCGGCAGGCGAACGCTTCCCGGCTTTTCATTTCCAGGCCGGAACGCTCCGGGAGGAACACTGGCAAAGGCATCCGTATTGAACCACGTTCCGATGGTCTGATGGGGCGCATTCTTGTTGGGATTGGAGATCATATCAGGCCGCCCCTTGGCGTTCGAGACCATGATTCCCTGCCCTGCCGCATCAACATTGCTCACCACCACCGTGTCCTGGAACCCGGAGACGACCTGGAAGATACCCGACATCTCCCATCCGCCCAGCACCTTCCCGGTCAATCCCCGCTGCTTGCGGAAGAATGGGAAGTTGTAGATGAACTGGCCGGTAAGCACATGCCGCCGGTCCATCTTGGGAGTCGGTCCCCACTCCGACTTGAGGTCGAAGCGGTTCTGCGGATCGGTCTGCTCGTTGGCGTCGCCGCTGTTGGACATCGCCTTCGACCAGGTGTAGTTCACGACCATCTTGGAGCTCTTGCCAAGACTCTGCCTGAGCTGCACCTGGAGGCCGTTGTAGTCTGCAAAGTAGCGGTTGCTGATGTATTCGAGCGCGCTCCAGCCCTTGTAGGGACGGATCAGGTTCAGATAAGCCGTCTGCGCCGACCCGATTCCTCCGTTTGGATTGGCCGCCGATGTGGTGGGGATAGGAGAGATGCCCGCATCCACAAAAGCGCCCGGCAGCGGCTGGTTCAGGTCTTCCTCCCCTTGCAGGTGCTGGGTGTTGTTGCCGACGTAGGCAATATCGACCATCGACTTGCCGAACTGCCGCTGAATGTCGAGGCTCCAGCTCTGCGTGTAGGGCAGGGTCCACTTCTGCACCTGCCCGTTGGCTCCGCCAATAGCATCGGTCAAATTGGGAGCGTCGAAGGATATCGGCATGGAAGTCATGATCGGCTTCTGCACGTAGGCCGGATTGCCGTAGATCATGTTTCTGACCTGGAGCAGCGTCGTCTGGTTGTAGAAGATTCCGTAGCCGCCGCGCAGCGTGGTCTTGCCGTCTCCA
>WQYS01000011.1 GCA_009781125.1 Acidobacteriaceae bacterium
AGTGCGCACCCACCTCGTAGAGGCCGATCTTCATGCCGTTGATGTAGCGGCGATAGATGTCCGCGCCGGTCTCAGCCTCTGGCTCGTTGCTGTGGGCCTCGGCGAGCATCTGGAGGAACTGCTCTTCCAGCGCGGCTCCGGCTGCGCCGAAGAGCTTGGCCGCAAGCTGCAAGACCCGTCCCGCATAGACGATGACCTGCACGCTCTCGATGCCGGCGATGTCGTCGAAGAACCATCCGCAGGAGGTGTACATCAACTGCGTGTGCCGTTCCAGCTCCATCAGCTCCAGCGCCGTGACGCGCTCCTCCGCCGAGAGCATATGCGTGGCGTGGGCCGCAAAGAAGCGGTCAATCGAGGCTGTGGTACGGTCGAGAATCACTTGTATGTAGCCATCGCGAGCGGCCCATAGATTCTTGAAGAGCCGCTTCGACGCCTTCTCAGCGAGCGGAGCGATGGCGTCACGCAGCTCGTCGAGCGCCCGGCGCAGCGGCGCGCGCCACTTCTGGTTCCAGCCCGCGCGCTGGTTGCTGCATCCGCAGTCGGAGCGCCAGCGCTCGACGCCGTGCGTGCACGACCATGATGTGTTCTCGGCCACCTCGGCCTCCCAGCGCGGCGGAAAGCGGTCGAGAAAGTCGGCGTAGTTGGTCAGCGCGGCGGCGTGGTTCTCCTCGATGTAGTGCAGCGCGTAAGAGAGCGCCATCTCGCCGTAGCGATGATGATGGCCGTAGCTTTCACCGTCGGTGGCGATGTGGGAGAGCTCGGCTCCCTGATGCGCATCGTCGTTGCTGAAGACCGAGGTCAGGCGATTGGCGAAGTTCACGCCCGAGTTGAGAACGCCCTCAAAGGCCACGGCGTTCGAGTTGGGCCCGTCGTAGAAGAAGACGGCGATAGAGCGGCCCTCGTCAAGCTCGACGCGATAGGCGTGGCGCGGATCGACATGGCCCTCCCCGGTATCGATCCAGGGATTGGGCTGATCGTGCGCATCTGCTCCCGTCGCGGGAATTCTGCGCACGCGAGCACACTGGTGCGGAGCCAGCAGGGTGAACCGTATGCCCTCCTGCGCCAGCAGGTCGAGTACCTTGCGGTTGACGGCGGTCTCGGCGATCCACATGCCCTCGGGTTTGCGTCCGTAGCGGTACTCGAAGTCGGCGATGCCCCAGCGGATCTGCGTCAGCGCGTCGCGCTCGCTCGCGAGCGGCATGATGATGTGGTTGTAGACCTGCGCCATGGCCGAGCCGTGCCCGTTGTAGCGGGCGGCGGAGAAGCGGTCGGCGTCGAGCACCATGCGATAGGTGCGCGGAGCGTTATCGTTGAGCCAGCTGAGCAGCGTAGGACCGAAGTTGTAGCTCATCCGCGCATAGTTGTTCATGATGCGGATGATCTCGTTGTTCTTGTCGGTGATGCGCGAGGCCCCGTTGGGAGCGTAGCATTCGGAGGTAATGCGGTCGTTCCAGTCGTGGTAGGGCGCGGCGGAGTCCTGAATCTCGACCGTCTCCAGCCAGGGGTTTTCGCGCGGAGGCTGGTAAAAATGCCCATGAACGCAGACCAGCCGTTGCAGTCCGCGCTCGAAGCCATTGTGCGCGCCTGGTTTCGTAACGTGGGTTGTTGAGGCCGCAGCCTCCGGGGAGTTATGGGTTCTTGTCTCAGCCATGTTCTCGTGTGAGGATAAAACGTCCACCCGTCCTAATCAATATGCCGTGGCAGTGATTCCTAACAGTTTGATTCACAAGCGCGTCATTCGTTTGTCTCTGCAAGGGGACCTCTTCGGGTGTGCAGCGCATTGCAAAATTACCCGCTGGCCATGTAGCATTCTGACAAGTAAACACTCCCTACAGCCCACCCAAAGGAAGCATTCATGCTGGAAACGCCCGTCTATCCCGAAGTCATGCCAAACATCACGCAGAGTTATGGTTTTCCAGTTCGCGAGGACATTCTCACGACCAACCACAAGGGAAAGCCGGTCACCTTCTTCAAGACCTCGCAGAATGTGCTCACTGCCGTGGCTCCCATTCTGCGGCGCGTGCTGGAGCAGGATGAGGTCGTCTACTATGCGACCAGCGCTCAGGATCCTCTGCCTCTGATACTGGCGGATGCCTATACGCGCATATCCTTCATCGTGACCCTTGTTTTCACGGACCGCCGCCTGCTTGTCTTCAACATGACAAACGGCAAGGCCAACGCCGGGTGGCGCGGAAATATCCAAAGCCTGCGCTGGACAGAGGTCACGGAATTCAAGGGAGCAGGATTCGCCTTCGGTGGCAACGCGCGATTTAATCTCCAGGGCGGCGCCAAGCCCCTGTGTTTTACCACACGGGCAATACCCAAGCTGAAGACCTTTCTTCCGGCGCTGATCGAGCGCGCCCGCTCGCAAGGTGTTCGCAACGAAGGCTGCCTTTCGCTCTGCGCGCGCTGCTTGAAGCCGCTTGCTGCCGGGGTGTATACCTGCGCGAATTGCGGACTCGTATATAAAGATGAGTCCTCGCTGACAAAAAAACTGCTTCTGCCCGGCGGCCCTTATTTTTACGCCGGTATGACAACGGTAGGAGTCGTTACGGCTATCTCTCAGGTCATCGTCCTGCTTCTTCTGCTTGCACTCGTACTTCTAGGCGGCGAGGCAGATACGCTTGTGACTATATTCATCCTTGCCGCGGCTGCGATCTATGCCCAGGTGCTGGCCTGGTTCACGGCGCGCAAGATGATCCGCAAACACCTGCCCGCCGATATGAAGCAGATCAATATGGAGAGCACAGGCATCAGCAGCGCGCCCATCACGCCCCGATAAGTCGGAGACAACAAGCAATCCATATTCTTTGAGTAAGTCGAACCCACATCCGGCAGCAACGGGCCGGATGTGGGTTCTCTGTCTGTTACAAATCCGGGAACAATTCATAACTATGCGGTGTCTTAAATCCCATAAGCAGAAAGGGGGCCGCACATGTTCGAAGGTTCCTTGATGGAGTCCACCGGCACAATCAAGACTGAGTCCAGATACTGGATAGCGCTTACCTTTACTCTCAACGTTGCCATCGTGGCAATTATGATTCTGATTCCGATGCTGTATCCGGAGGCGCTATCGAAGATAGCTTTGACTCAGATATTTTCCGCGCCCGCGCCGCCGCCAACGCACGCGCCATCGCAGCCATCGCAACCGGCAGCCAGACAGCAGACGATTGCCGAGGACAGCGGCCTGCACGTGCCCGCGGTCATTTCCCAGACGATCGATATGTCCACAGGCCCCGAGCCGCAGCCGTACTCCGGACCCGGGATCGCAGGCGGGCCTTACATAGGTCCAGGCACTGGAGATACTGGCGTGATCGCGTCCTTGGGCACGGGGCCCCAACCTATAGTCAGGGTGGAGGCTCCTAAAGGCCCGGTTCATGTATCGGGCGGCGTAATCGCGGGAATGGCGATCTCGCAGCCGAAGCCAGCCTATCCTGCCATTGCCAAGGCAGCAGGCATACACGGATCGGTCGTATTGCACGCAGTGATCTCGAAGACCGGCACGATCATCCACCTGGAGCCGGTGAGCGGCCCGCAGATGCTGATACCCGCAGCCGTAGACGCGGTGAGCCAGTGGCGGTACAGGCCCTACCTGCTCAACGGCCAGCCCACCGAGGTGGAGACGGCCATCACCGTCAACTTCATCCTGGGCAGCTAAGAACCCTTCGTAGAACGCAGCAAGAACCCGCATCCGGCAATCAAGCCAGATGCGGGTTCTTACTTCTTGGAGCAGTGTTCACAAGGATGGAGAAAATCAGATGCGCATAGGCATCAGGATGTAGCGGTACTTCACGTCCTCGTTGCCGTCCTCGGGGCGCATCTGGCCGGCGCTCTGCGAGTCCTTGAACTCCAGACGCACCTCGCCGGTCGCGCCCGTCGCCTTCAGGAAGTCGATCAGGTACTGGCTGTTGAACCCTACCGCCAGAGCCTCGTAGTTGTACGGAGTCTCAATGGTCTCCTCTGACTCGCCTGCCTCCGACGACGAGCTGGACAGCTTCAGCTCGTTTTGCTCCAGCCGCAGCTTGATGGCACCCGAGCGCTCGTCGGCAAACTGCGCCACGCGCTGGATCGCTCCCATCAGATCCTCCGAGCGCACGATGACGAACTTGTTGTTGTCGCGCGGCAGCACGGCCTCGTAGTTGGGGAACTGCCCGGTCAGCTTGCGGCTCGTGAGCACGCGGCCTCCGATGCGGAAGTACAGGGTCTGCTCGTCGTCGGCAAAATCCAGCTTCTCGTCCTCGGTGTTGTTGAGCAGACTGACCAGCTCGCTCAGAGCTTTGCGTGGGATCAGTATCTTCTTCTCGCCACTGATGCCCTCGTGCGACTCGCCCGACTTCTCGATGTGCGCCAGACGGTGGCCATCGGTCGCCACCATTGCCATCGACTCGGCCTTCAACACCAGCAGAGCGCCGTTCAGCGTGTAGCGCGACTCCTCGTTCGAGATCGAAAAGATGGTCTTGGCTATCATATTCCGGAAGGATGCCACCGAGAGCTTCACAGTTCCAGCAGCCGGAAACTCCGGCACCTGCGGGAAGTTGGCTCGCGCCATGCCCACCATCTTGGTGTTGGAGCGGCCAGCGCGAATCTGCACCCAGTGGTTGTCCATCAGTTTGATGGAGATCTCGCCATCGGGCAGCAGCTTGATGTAGTCGTAGAGACGGCGCGCAGGAATGGTGCAGGCTCCGGCCTTCTTCACATTGGCCGCGCAACTGGTGCGCATGCTCTGATCGAGATCGGTGGCCGTGATGGTGAGGCTGCCCTCGCCCTCGGCGGCCTCGAACAGAAAGTTCGAGAGAATCGGGATCGTCGTCTTGCGCTCTACCACCGACTGCGCCGCGGTAAGCTCGCGCAGAAGTTCTGCCTTGGAGATGGTGATCTCCAGATTGCCCGTTGGTGCCTGTGTTGCATTACTCTCGGACTGCTGGGTTGCGGTGGTCACGATGTTTCTCTCCCCGGGGGAATTTCAAATGCGCGTCTGGCCAGACTGCACTCCGAACAGCACGGCTTCTGCGCCCGCAGAAGCCCGGAGCAGTCCCCGGCCCACACTTAATTAATCAATTTTAGGTGTATCGGCATGGCTTGCGCGAGTGAAATCGCTGTGGAAAGCGAGGTTGTTATGTGTTTTTCATCTCAGAGGAGATTGCATGCTGGTTTGTGCAGGCAGGGCAAAACGGAGATTTAGGCAAGCGAGAACGAATTCTAAGAAGAGTAATTAATAAAAGAAAATACTAGTAGCCTTAACCGATGTTGTATGAAAAGTGGATAAATAAACCATCTTCTTTCAGAGCAATAGGATGGGGAAGACACGGTTTTAGAAAACAGGTTGAGGGTAGATTGCAAGATCAGGATGAGCGGGTGGAAACTCCAGGTTCCGTCCCGGTTTCTCCCACATCTTCACAGTGCCGAAGACCCAGACTCCGGGAAAACCCTGCCACTAGCGTGGAAGAGTCTTCTAAAACGTACATAACAGGGGAGATTTATTTGACCTTCTTTCCACCACATATCCGTTAGATAGAGGATAAACAGGGGCAAATCAATCTTGTAGCCGGGTCCTATCGGCGTTGCATGCAGGTGCGCGTGATGATCTCGCGGAGGCGCTCGGTCAGAGCATCAGCATCGCGGGTGGTCAGACCGGCGGTCGGGATCGGGTCGCCGAAGATGATCGTCAGCGGAGACGGATTCAGGTGATAGGTGTGCATAGGCAGCAGCTCGTAGGTTCCGGCAAGAGTAACCGGAACCAGCGGCACCTGGGCTCGGATGGCCATCCATGCCGCGCCCGCAACGAACCGCCTGGTGATTCCGTCCGCAGCACGTCCACCCTCGGGAAAGATCACCAGCGGCATTCCGTCCTTGAGTGTCTGCACGCCCCGGCTGAGGCCGGCAATAGTGCTGCGCGCACTGGAGTTATCCACGGGCACCTGGCCGGAGCGGTTCAGATGCCAGCCAATAAACGGAACCTTCCATAAACCCTGCTTGGCCAGGATCCGGAACTGGAACGGAAGACGCCCAAAGAGCAGAGGCGTGTCGTAAAGACTGAGATGATTGGAGGCGTAAACAGCCGCTTCGTGGAGCCGCAGCTTCTCGGCACCTTCGACGCGCACCGGCGAGAGACTGAAGAGCAGCAAAGTCCTGGCCCAGAGACGGGATATAGAGTGCTGCTGGCGGCCAGAGCTGTCCCACAGGCTGCAAACAAGCGAGATGCTACCAAAGAAGATCGTGGCCAGCGCAATCAGTGGCGCCAGCACCAGATAGGTGAGCCATTTATAGAAGACGGCCCGGCGTGTTCTGGCTGGAGAGACTGCGTTTGGCGAGGGAGCCGCGTCTCCGCTAGCCGGTTGGCCGGGTGCGGATGGGCGCGTGTCTGTTAGTTCAGGGTTCGGGGTCATGTCGCTGTCTCCCAGCCCTGGCTGAGGGCGAGGTTTCTGAGTTCTCCAATTAAGTAGATAGATCCGGTAGCCACGATCACGCCTTCGGCAGCAGTGACGCGACGTGCCTCGGCCAGCGCCGCGGCCACCGAAGCCATCGCCCGCGCTGGAATCTCCAGGGCGGATGCTGCCGCTGTCAACTCGTCGAGCGTGGCGGCGCGGGCGTTATGGATCGGCGCGAACAAGACGTGATCACGCGGTCTTTCGGCGGTAGCGTCGAAGAGCGGAAGCAGGATGCGGGCCATCTCGCGCAGATCTTTATCGCGCAGGCAGGAGAAGATCAAAGTGCGCGGCTGCGACTCGGGCAGTTGCGCGACGGCGGCACGCAGCGTCCAGGCCCCGGCAGGGTTGTGGGCCACGTCGAGCAGCAGGCCCGGTCCGCCGGGCAGACGCAAAAGCTCCAGACGGCCCGGCCAGATGGTATTGCGGATGCCCTCTTCGATCTGCTGGCTCGATATGTTGTAACCCATATGGTTACTTTTCTCTGTATTGTAACTTTCAATGTTACTTAATAAGTCCGCAGCCGCTACTGCCAAAGCGATATTCCGCTGCTGATGCTGGCCCCGCAGCGGCGAATCGACCGCGATTGGCTGACCCTCTACAAGGACTGTATAACGGTTGCGCGGAAGTGCCGGCATGTTCGTATCCCACTCATGCGCGATAGTGCCGCGCTTGAATGGGGCGCCCAAATTATTTTGAGAGGAGATCGAAGACGGTACCCACTGCGCAGCGCTGATGGCTTGCACGTTGAGTTCGCTGGCTGCTTCGCCGATGACTCGGTTTGCCTCCGGATGCTGCGGCAGGGTGACGAGGATTCCACCAGGACGCAGGATTCCAGCCTTCTCGTGGGCGATCTCGGCGATGGTGTTACCGAGGTAGTTCTGGTGGTCGAGCGAGATGTCGGTGATGATCGAGAGCAGCGGCTCGACGATGTTAGTGGCATCGAGCCGTCCGCCCATGCCAACTTCGAGGACGGCAATCTCCACGGCGCGTTCCTTGAAGGCGAGGAAGGCCATCGCGGTCAGGGTCTCGAAGAAGCTGGGCAGGTGCGGCAGCTCGCCCGCCCGGACCAGGCGCTGGGCGGCGGCGTCCACCTGGTCGTAGAGCCGGGCGAAGTCGCCGTCGCTGATAGCCAGGCCGTCGATTTGGATGCGCTCGTTGATGCGCGCCAGATGCGGCGAGGTGTACAGCGCCGTGCAGTAGCCCGCCGCCCGGCAGATGCTGGCCAGCGTAGCGGCGGTGGAACCCTTGCCGTTGGTTCCGGCGATCAGCACGGAGGAGAAGCCGTTCTGCGGATCGCCAAGCGCGCGGGCGAGCGAGCGCATATGCTCCAGCCTGAACTTGCGGCGCGGAGCCATCGGCGATGCCAGTTCGTGGCCGAGAGCGTAGAGGTGCTCGACCGCAGAAGCATAGGACATAGATGCCTATTTTAAGCTACGCGGCTTGTTCCTGAATTTGATCGGCCACAAAAGCCCGGATGCCCCATCCTTCGCGCTTTTTGCGATGGGTGGGAAAGTAAACGGCTCAACTCACCAGTTTTGAGATAGAAAACATGGTTGATCGAGCGTCATACATTCCCACCCTTGCGCGATAAAACTGCGCAAGGATGGGGCACTCGGGCTTTGATTCTGCGATACTCGATCCGATGCCCTTGTATTTTGACGACACCATCGCAGCGATATCCACTCCGCCGGGACGGGGCGGCATTGGCATCGTGCGTCTGTCCGGCCTGCAGGCGCGCGCGATTGCTGAGCCTATGTTGCGTCTCGGTCATCCGCTTGCACATGGCGCGGCTCGCTTTGCCGAGGTGATCGATACTGCTACCGGCAACCGGCTCGACGAGGCAGTCGTCACATTTTTTGCCGCTCCTCACTCTTACACTACGGAAGATGTCGTCGAGATTGCGGCGCACGGATCGCCGGTTGTGCTCGAACATATCCTGCGCCAGGCGATCGGCGCCGGAGCGCGGCTGGCGGCTCCGGGAGAGTTCACGCAGCGGGCGTTTCTCGCGGGCCGCCTCGACCTGACGCAGGCCGAGGCCGTCGATGACCTTATACGCGCAACGACGCTACATCAAGCGAGGGTCGCCGCCAGCCAGCTTGGCGGAGCTCTCTCGCACCGCATCGCTCCTCTCAAGCAGTCGCTCGTCGAGCTTGTGGCCGCGCTTGAAGCGGGAGTCGATTTCGCCGAGGACGACATTAACGTTCTGCCCGCCGAGGAGATTCTCCGCCGCACGACGGCGGTTCAGGAGCCGTTGGCCGCGCTCGAACGCACCTTCGGATATGGCCGCATCGTGCGCGATGGATTCACGCTCGCGATTGTTGGGCGTCCGAATGCCGGCAAGTCGTCGCTCTTCAACCGGCTCATCGAGCGCGACCGCGCCATCGTCACGGCAACGCCGGGAACGACGCGCGATCTGGTGACCGAGCGCGTGTCGATGGACGGCATCCCGGTGGAGCTTGTGGACACGGCGGGGCTGCGGGATGTCTTCGGCCACATTCTCGATGAAGCCGAGCAGATCGGCATTGCCAAGTCTCGCGAGGCTATGGCTGAGGCGGACCTTGTGCTGTT
Organism: Acidobacteriaceae bacterium; assembly: GCA_009781125.1. Next base: position 8,997 of record WQYS01000011.1, read on the forward strand.
GGTCGTCGATGCCGCCGCGCCGCCGCATCCTGAAGACGAGGCAACCATGATTTCGCTCGCCGGACGGCCCTGTCTGGTGGCGAGGAACAAGAGCGATCTGGCCGCGCATCATCTTAATTATCCTGCGGTGGCAGACAATACTATCTCCACGTCAGCGCTGACCGGCGAAGGCGTCGCCGAGCTGCGCTCTGCGATTCTGGCCAAGGTCACGCGAGGAGTTTCTACCGAAGAGACGGCCCTGGTGACGAATCTGCGCCAGCAGCAGGCGGTCTCGTCGGCGTCGATCGCGCTTGCGTGCGCGCATAAGGCTTCCGAGCAGAATCTTCCGCACGAGATGATTTTGCTCGACCTGTACGAGGCTCTGCATTCGCTCGATTCGCTGACCGGCGTGACTACTCCCGATGACATCCTAAATCTTATCTTCAGCAAGTTTTGTATCGGGAAGTAAGTGTTACTAGTGTTGCCGTACACGTGCACGCAGATGAATTGCCTCGTCCAGAATGCGCTCTGCCATTGCCGCCTTTGGCATGATGGGCAGATCGATTGCACCTTCCGGCGTTAGAAAACTTCCAGCGTTCGCGTCGGAGTCGAACCCGGTCTCCGTGCCCGATACGTCGTTGACCACCAGAGCATCAGCTCGTTTGCGTTCGAGCTTGGCGCGTCCGTTGGCGAGCGCGTTCGCGGTTTCGGCGGCGAATCCGATCACCAGAGTTTCTGGACACCGCTGCTCTACGACTTCGCTCAGAATATCTTCTGTGGGCGTTAGCTCCAGCGTTCGCGGGCCTTCTCGCTTCAGCTTCTGCTCGGCCATGTGTGTCACGCGATAATCGCTGACGGCTGCGGCCATGATGACGAGACTTGCCTCCGGCAGATGCTTCATCACTGCCTGACGCATCTCCGCGACCGTGACTACAGGCACTAGCTCGACGCCATCCGGAGCCTTCAACGCTGTCGGCGCGCTCACTAGAACCACGCGCGCGCCGCGCCTTTGCGCTGCGGCTGCCAGCGCGTAGCCCATCTTCCCGCTCGAACGGTTACCGATGAATCGCACCGGATCGATCGGCTCGCGAGTCCCTCCGGCTGTGACCAGAACGGTCTCGCGGCTTAGATCGTTCTTCGGAGCTTTGGCGAGTACCGCGAGCACGGTCGCGACAATCTCGCTCTCTTCAGCGAGCCGTCCGCCGCCGGTCATTCCGCAGGCCAGATAGCCGCTGCCCGGCTCGACGATCCTCACGCCGCGCGCGCGTAGTTGCTGCAGATTGGCCTGCGTGGCCGCGTGCTCCCACATCACCACGTTCATCGCCGGAGCCACGATCACCGGGGCCTTCGTCGCCAGATACAAGGTGGAGACAAAGTCGTCTGCGATACCGTGCGCAAACTTCGCCAGGATGTTTGCCGTGGCCGGAACGACGATCAGCGCCGAGGTGGTCTGCGCTTCATTGATGTGATCGATGCTGGAGGCCTCCCCCGTGTCAGCTCCTGCGGTTTCGCTCCACAGGCTGCTGATGACGCGGTGGCCGGTGATGGCGGCAAAGGTCAGCGGACGCACGAACTGCTCGGCGGCCTGTGTCATGACAACGTGTGGATCAAGGCCAGCATCCTGAAGCTGGCGCACCACCTCGACTGCCTTGTATGCGGCGATGCCTCCGCAGACTGCCACCGTAACCTTTTTGCGTTCCGTACTCATGACTTCCCTCTACCTTATTAGAGCAGAAGCACAATGCCGATGCGGGGCGATGCCCCACATCGGCATAGAGCGGACCTACGGCCCTTTAATCTAATTTGGCACAAGTACCCAGGGCTTCGCCCTGGGCTGGTATAGAACGCGCCTACGGCGCTGAATCCGGCTGGACAGCCGAGGTGAGATTCCCTACTTCGCCGGAGGCGGCGGATAGTACGGCAGCTTTTGTTGTTCTTCGTTGGCCCGCTTGACGCTGATCTCTCCGAACAGCAGGCTGGGGACGATGGTCGTTCTGGGAACACTGCCTACGGAGTCGTTGACAAACGGATCGTCTCCGGCGGCCAGAATCTCCGAGCGCAGGCTGCGCACGTCCAGCTCGTCGAAGGCGGCTCCGCGCACCAGCTCGCGGCTGCCGTCGGCGTGGACGCGGTAGAGCAGGCGCGGCGCGGCGCCTCCCATCGTCTCGACCATATACACGTCGCGGCCCTGATCTTTGGCCATCGCCAGCAGACGCTGGTTCAGCTCGGCGGCAGGAACAGGATTGGCCGACTTGAAGATCGTCACGCCCGCGCGCGAACGCGCCGCCGCTGCTGGAGCCGCACGGCCATGTCCGTTGGAGTTGGGGAAATCGCGAATGGGCGCGCGTCCGATCAGGTAGTTGGCGAGCGTACCATTGGTGACGATCTCGACTGGCTGCGCCGCCACGCCCTCGTCATCGACCTGGTAGGCTCCGATGAGGTGGCGTCCGGCAAAGGTGCTTTGCAGCGGGTCGTCCACCACCGAAAGAAACTCCGGCAGCACATGCGACTTGTAGCTGGAGGCGTACGCGCCCGTGGTGCGCGCATCGGTGCCCAGGTCGGGCTTGTCGGCCTCGACGTTGGGGACGAACAGCGCGTTCATCACGTCGCTGGCCGCGTCGCCGCTGAAGAGCACGGGGCCGTGGTAGTCCTCGGCGTCCACCACGGGAGCCTTGCGCAGAGCTTCGAGACTCCTCAGGTCGTCGATGACGCGCTGGCGGAACGCGGGCCAGCTCTCCAGCTCGCTGGCAACGGCGGCGGTGGAGCCGTTGTCGCGGGCCAGCCTCATGCCGTCGGCAGCCTGCTCGCCCAGGCTGATGCTGTTGCCGTACACCGAGTAGCCCTCACGGACGACCGTGCCTTCCGTGTTCACGAGGTAGCGGTTGACGGCCATGCCGCGAACCACGGCGGCGGAGTATTGCACCTGATCGGCTGAGTCCCTGACCTCGGGCGCGGAGGCGTAGAGACCGCTGGCCTCGACAATGCGCTTGACCCACTCGGTGCGGTCGAGGTCGAGCCGGGCCAGCGGCTCGATGTGTGTGATGGGCTTCTCCTCAGAGAAGTCGTTCACCTTCTGGCGGTTCTGGAAGCGCTGCTGCATCGCCTGCTTGGCGGAGTAGTCCTTGAGGGCGTTCTTGTAGGCCTCGTCGGTGGCCGTCCACAGAGCGTACTTCAGCGCCTCGGGATTGTCGTCGGTGGGAGCGAACACGATGCCATTGCTGGTGGCGCTGGAGTCGCTCTCGTAGCTGCCGATGCGCACCGTAACCCGCACGGCCCGCTGGCGGCTCTGCTGCTCGTTGGTCAGAGCGCCGTAGCTGGCGTCGGCCTGGTAGGTGTCGAAGTCGTCCATCCTGTACTCGATGAAGTACGGGCGCTGCATGTCGGGAAGCACAAGCTGCGCCTGCTCGCGGGCAAGCTCCTCCTGCATGGCCTTCAGCATGGGATCACTGGCGCTCTGCGCGCGGCACGTGGTCGCGGCCAAGGCTGTTACAAAGAGCGCTGCCAGTCCCATCTTTCGAATGATCTTTGATGCAGCAGAATAACTTTTGATGCCGTGATAACCATTAACGCCGTCATCCTGAGCGAAGCGAAGGACCCCCGCATTTTTCTTCCTTGCCAAGAAATCTTCAGGCATGGCAACGGTTTGCGACGTTAATGCTTTCCATTGGAGGTCGTTGCCCGCGCAAACAAAATGCGGGGGTCCTTCGCTTCGCTCAGGATGACGACCTTGAATTGAGTTTGTATAAAAGAAATGATTCATTTTCCCGCCTCCTTTTCGCCATTGGCCGCGCTGCTGATCGGGGGCGGCGGCAGAATCGGCGGTCTGGCCGAGCCCTGCGCCTGGCGCTGGGTCTCGATCTCGCTGACCAGCATGGCCGGAGCTACGGCGCTTACCGGGATGTGACCCGACTCGGCTCCGCAGACGCCGTTGAAGATGTCCTGCTTATCGCTGGCGGCAAGGATGTTCTTCAGCGCCGTCAGCGGCGTGCCTACGATGCTGACTCCGCGAACCAGTTCGTCGGGGCGTCCGTCGGTGTAGACGCGGTAGACCACCAGCGGAGTCACCTGAAAGGCCTGCGGCGAGCGCCGCGAGGTCACGGCGAAGCCCGAGCTGATGTCCTCAAAGTAAAGTCCGTAAGGCTTGCCCTGCTTCTTGGCCTCGTCGATCAGCATCTGGCGCAACTGCTGGTCGCTGACCGTCTTCGAAGAGGTGACGATCAGGTTGCCCTGTCGGCCCGAGGGCATGTAGCCGGATTCGGCGCGTCCGTGGCCGTTGCTCTCTGCGAAGCTGGCGATGGGAAGCCGCGACATCAGGAAGGTCTTCAGCATGCCGTCCTGGATGAGATCAACGCGGCGGGCCTGCTGTCCTTCGTCATCGTAATAGTAGTGGCCGCTCAGCGGACGGCCCTCGAAGTCCTTGAGCGTGGGGTCGTCCGATACACTGAGGAAGCTGGGCAGAATCTGCTTGCCGAGCATCTTGGTGAAGGTCTGGCCCTCCTCGTCGCCGCGCTGGCGCTGGCCTTCGAGCCGGTGCCCGAGCACCTCGTGGAAGAAGACCGCCGTGGCGCGTCCGCTGAGGATGGCCGGGCCGTTGAAGGGTTCGGTCACCGGGGCCGAGCGCAACGCCACCAGATTCTTCGCCATCTCCGTGGTTTTGTCGATCATCTCCTGCTGACTGGGCAGGTGGCCGAGCGTGTCGGCCTCGAAGGTCACGACGCGGTAGAGGTCCATGCCGTCGGCGGCGCGCGTGCGAGCAACGATGATGACGCGCGCAACCTGGTTGGGCGTGGCGACCCGCGCGCCTTCCGACGAGACGAAGTAGTCGGTCTCGGTGCTGGCCTCGATGGTCACCGTGTTGGAGAAGATCTCCGGGAACTTCATAAAGAGCGCGCCCAGATCGCGCGCGCGCTGCTCCCATGCCGCCTTATCGTACTTGAGCGGCGGGGCGGGGGCGAGAACATCCGTCTTCGGCTTCTCCTCGGAGAAGTCCGGCGAGCCGTCCTCCTCCTTGGCGCGAACCTGCTGCTCCGTCTTGACCTTCATCCAGGCGTCGAGCGCCTTGGCGTAGCCGCGATCGGTGGCGTACCAGAGCGTGCGCTCCAGAGCGGCGCGGTCGTCGGTGAGCGGCAGAGCGATGGTGGTCAGAGCGCTGCCGCGGTGGTCGCCGTGGGTGTTGTCCTGTGCGCGCGAGCCGAGGCGCATCTGCACATCGACCACCCGGTTGCGGCTCGCGTTCGAGACCACGATCGCGCCATACTGCGCGGTCATGCTCATGGCGTCGCTATCGGCGACGGCGTAGCTCATGAAGTAGGGCTTGGGTTGGTCGCCGGTGCTGCCAAGCGAGCGCATGGCCCGGTTCAGCTCCGTATCCATGGCGTTGAGCAGAACCTGCGACGACGCCGGTGCGGCAGAGTTAACCTGCGCAGGCAGCAGAGTTGCCGCAAAGACGATGCCAGCGAAGGCGCTCGCGGCGGCTTTCGTAAATGTATGTTTCATGGAAAAATCCACACTTCCTCGAACCTTGCCTGGGGCTGGGCTGAGATGATTGATGTCTGTTTTATGGTAAAGCCATCTATGGTAAAGACGAACACGGCGGGATTTCAGTAGCAGAGCCTTTTTTCCCCTTTGCCCTTCTGCCTTTTCCCCATGCCGTTCCGCTGGTCGCGGCGGCGGCCAGCGAAAGGATAAGGGGCGAAGCTACAGTGAGCAGCGGGACCGCCGCCCAGCCTGTCGCCAGTCCCGGCAGGATTAAAGAATGCTGTGCGGAAGCGTTCGATGTAGTCTCCAGCGAAACCGGAGTTGTGGTGTATCCTCTATCTGTTCAACCTGATGGACAGCTGGAGGCCCTATGCCTTTTTGCCGGAACGTTGCCCTCTTACTCGTTTCCACTTTTGCCTCTGTGGCTACTGCGCAGGTTCAGGCCAAGGCCTCTGACCAGCAGCAGACCCCCACGATCACGACGACGGTTCCGCTTGTCATCGTTGACGTCACTGTCACTGACGAGCATAAGAATCCGGTGCGTAACCTCAAGGCGAGCGACTTCACCGTCCTTGAAGACAAGGCCCCTCAGCAACTGAAGGCCTTTGAGGAGCACTCTGCCGCATCACAGGCGGCAGCGGCGAAGCTTCCACCACTACGTCCCGGATTTTTCACCAACTTTTCCGTGACCCAGCCGGGCAGCCCCCTGAACATCGTGCTCATCGACAGGCTCAACACGCCCATAGAGGATCAGGCGTATGTTTACGTTCAGTTCAAAAAATACATAGAGAGCGCGGCGGGCAGCGCCAGCGACGCGCAGATTGCGGTCTTCGGTCTTTCGACTCAGCTCTATCTTCTGCAGGGATTCACAACCGACCGCAGGATTCTCAAGGCGGTTCTGGATCGCCGAAGCCGCCCAGACAATTCGCCCCTGCTCGACAGTGGGACCGAGAGCATGGCGGACACGCTGCAGGCAGCCCCCGATGTACCCTCAGAGCTCATCGACTTTGTCAAGCAGTTTGAGGGTGAACAGAAGTCCATTCAGCAGCAGATGCGGGCACGCTATACGATGGACGCGCTCAACCAGCTTGCCCGCTATCTCAGCGGCCTGCCCGGACGCAAGAACCTCATCTGGTTCTCCGGTTCGTTTCCCGTCAGCATTCTGCCGGACAGCGATCTGCCGGAATCTTATAGAGTCGAGGCCGATCTTCAGGGCGAGTTTCGCGAAACCACAAATCTGTTAAGCCGCGCTCGCGTATCGGTCTATCCGATTGACGCGCGCGGGCTGATGGTACCCCCTTTCAACTCAGCCGAGTACAACTCCTATACCAGTCATGCACCCCATATGGGCCCGGATATGGCGATGGCCACTCAGCATACATCCTTCAACGAAAAAGAACCCGCGATGCCCTCTTCCAAGCCAGCCAATTTGGATGATATGTCGAAGTTCATTCAGCAGACATTCTCAGAACACGCCACCATGCTGCAGATGGCCGACGCCACCGGAGGCAAGGCCTATATCAATACCAACGGACTTGCCGAGGCCGTTGGCGACGCCATCGACACGGGATCAAACTACTACACCCTTGCCTATACTCCTGCCAGTACGAAGTGGGATGGAAGTTTCCGCAAGATTCAGGTCAGCATGGCGCAGAAGGGACTCAAACTTACCTACCGCCGCGGCTACTATGCGGACGATCCGGATTCATCATCGAAGCACAGCTGGAGCGCGGCGGAAACAAACGCCGGGAGCGGCGCTCTCCCTCCATCGTCTCGCCAGGCGTTGAACCGAGCGATGATCTATGGCGCTCCCGGTCCCACGCAGGTTCTTTTCTACGCTCGCGTGGCCCCTGCCAGTTCGGCGGCAGAAGATACTGTGGCCCGCGGCAACAACCCCGTGGCTGCGAAGATGAAGCCGCCATACCGCCAGTACATGGTGGACTTTTTCGTTCAACCTGAAACCCTGCAATTAGCTCCTGCTTCGGGTGGAAGCATGGGAGGAAAGGTAGAGTTCGTCGTTTTGGTCTACGACCGGGATGGCCAGATAGTCAACGCCGTGGATACCGCGGTGAAGGTGAAGATTCCCGCCGCGCAGTGGGCCACGGTATTGAGCCAGGGCATGCAGTTTACCCATCATCCGTTGAGCGTGCCGGTCAAAGGGGACTACTCGCTTCGCCTCGCTGTTTACAACAATGACAACGGTCGCGTGGGAGCTCTGGAGATACCCGTGGAGACGGTCAGCAAACTGCCTCCGGCCGATGCTACACAACAATCCTCCCTGCCTGCAAAGTGAGGATCGCTATCTTGAGCGCATAATTACCTTTTTCTGACAGGGATCACCTTGAAGGAATCTGCGCCCGCGATAAGCAGGAAGAGCAGGCCAAAGACCATGCTGAAGTCGGCCCTGGACTCATGAAGCATGGCCCACCAGCCGGATGCGTGGATCATGGGCAACTTTGTCGTGGCGATCGCGACCGCGATTACAGTGAGCAGCGGAACCGCCGCCCAGCGCGTCGCCAATCCGAACAGGATAAAGAATCCGCAGATAATTTCGGTCGCGCCTACGAGCGGCGCCAGCACGTGCGGCGCGGGCAGGCCGATCTTTGCGAACCGCCCCGCGCCGAGAGCCGCAGGGAAGAGAAACTTCTGTATGCCCTCCGACACGAACACCCATCCGACTAGTATGCGAATGAGGATAATAGCTCTGCCAGCCCGCTCCACCGCCATGTGATCTCTCCTAATTCTTTGAACTGCAAGTTTATACGCTCAGTATGTCTGCGTGATTCAGATACCAGGGATCCAGCGGCTTCACCGCGTTTACGACCTTTTCGAGCGGCGTGGTAATCAAGTCTCCCTTGCAGATTCCTACCAGTACGCCCGTGTTTCCCTTGATGAACTGCTCGACCGCCTCCGCGCCCAGGCGCGTCGCCAGCAGGCGGTCGGCGCAGGTGGGAGTCGCTCCGCGCTGCACGTATCCGAGCACCGTGGAGCGGATCTCGTATCCGGTCAGCAGATCCTTCTGCTTGAACTGCTCGATCAGCCCGGCGGCGTTGTAGCTCGCGCCCTCGGCGACCACGACGATGGCGTGCGGCTTGCCGCGCTCGTAGGCGTTCTGAATGCGTTCGGCCACCTGCTCGGCAGTGACTTCGACCTCGGGCAGCACGACATACTCGGCTCCGCCAGCGACCGCCGACATCAGCGCCAGGTAACCGCACTTGCGGCCCATCACCTCGATCAGCTGCGCCCGCCGGTGCGAGGCCGCCGTGACCTTGAGGTTGTCGATGGCGTTCAGCGCTACGTTCAGTGCCGTATCCACACCGATGGTTACGTCCGATCCGTAGAGGTCGTTATCGATGGTCGAGGCCACGCCGACGACGGGAAATCCCATCTGGTTGAGCGCGTTCGATCCGGTCTGAGTGCCGTTGCCGCCGATGACGACCAGGCCCTCGATGCCCGCGCCGCGCATGCGGCGAATGGCCAGCTCGCGGCCCTCTTCGGAGTGGAACTCCTGACTGCGCGCGCTGCCCAGAACGGTTCCGCCGCGCTGAATGATGCCGCCAACGTCGCGCGGGCCGAGCCGCTTGAAGTTGCCTTCGATCAGGCCGGAGTAGCCTTGATAGACTCCCCAGACGTGAAGCCCACGGGCGTGACCGGCGCGCACTACGGCCCGTATGGCCGCATTCATGCCGGGCGCGTCGCCTCCGCTTGTCAGCACAGCAAGATTTTTCATTCGCGTTCCTTTGAGTTAAAAACAGAGTTGCCGCAGTTCAGAACAGTTTAAACCAAGCGGCGAACAGAACAATCGTATTTGAGTTTGGCAAGAACCTTTCAGGTGGCGTTGGAGTCAGAGCGCCGAAGGCGCGCTCTATACCAGCCTGGGGCGGAGTCCCAGGTAAGGAGCTATCCGAATGCTCGAAGAACCTCACTGCACGCGACAGATCAGGCACTTCAGATAGCTGGTCTCGGGCAGCGTCAGAATCTCGGGATGGTCCGGCGCTGCTGCTCTGGACTCCATCACCTGCACCCGCCGCCCCACGTCGGACGCAGCTGCGGCCACGATGTTGCGGAACTCCTCCGTGCGCACGTGGTGCGAGCACGAGCAGGTCACCAGCGTTCCCCCCGGACGCAGCATCTTCATGGCGCGCAGATTCAGTTCCTTGTACCCGCGCAGCGCGCCCGTAACGGCCCGCTTCGACTTGGCGAATGCAGGCGGATCGAGCACGATGGTGTCGAACCTCTCGCCCGTAGCGTCGTACTCGCGCAGCAGCTCAAAGGCATCTGCTTCGATCCAATCCACCCGCTCGCGCAAATCCGGATTCAGCTCCAGATTACTCTCTGCCACCTCCAGCGCCGAGCGGCTCGCGTCCACGCCAGTCACATGTTCGCACCGCGTGGCCAGATGCAGAGCAAATCCACCCTGGTAGGTGCAGACATCCAGCGCCCGGCCCTTTGCATATTGCGCCGCCGCGCGATAGTTCAGCCGCTGATCCAGAAACGCTCCCGTCTTCTGGCCGGCGCAGACATCGTAGTGAAAACGGATTCCGTTGATGGTGAAGATGGTCTGTGTTTTTGCCGATGTTTTCGCATAGAGCGGCGAATTGACTGATTCGGAATCGGCAAGCTGCTCCAGTTCGCGGATGCGCGGATCGGTGCGCTCCCATACGGTTGTCTCGGGGAAGCGCTCGGCAAGAGCCGCTGTTACAGTCTGCCGCATATCGTCCTGCGCCGTGCCCTGCGTGAGCATTTGCAGAACTACAAGATCGTTGTAGCGGTCCGCCACGATTCCGGCAAGATCATCCGCCTCGGAGAAGATCAACCGGCAGGCATCGCCATCGTCTGCTTTGACCAGCTCGTCGCGCAGAGCGAGCGC
>WQYS01000012.1 GCA_009781125.1 Acidobacteriaceae bacterium
GGTTCTTGAGGCTGCCGGAACCGTCTTCACCAACAAGTACGCCGAAGGCTATCCGGGCAAGCGCTACTACGGCGGCTGCGAGTTCGCCGATGTGGTCGAGGACCTGGCCCGCAATCGAGCGAAACAGATTTTTGGCGCCGATCATGTAAACGTGCAGCCGCACTCCGGCTCGCAGGCCAACGCCGCAGCATACATGGCGATGTTGCAGCCGGGCGAGTGCATTCTTGGTCTCGATCTCGCGCACGGCGGCCACCTCACGCATGGGCATAAACTCAACTTCTCAGGCAAGCTCTACCGCATCGTCGGCTACCAGGTGCGCAAGGATACGGAGACCATCGATTACGACGAGCTCGAAGCGCTCGCACTGCGCGAGAAGCCGAAGGTTATCGTGGGCGGAGGCAGCGCCTATCCGAGATTTATCGACTTCGCGCGCATGAGGCAGATCGCCGACAAGTGCGGAGCCTACCTGATGGTCGATATGGCGCACTTCGCCGGACTGGTTGCCGGAGGCGTGCATCCGTCTCCGGTGCCGCACGCGCACATGGTGACGACCACGACGCACAAGACGCTGCGCGGCCCGCGCGCCGGCATGGTCATGTGCAAGCAGGAGTTCGCCGCCGCGCTCGACCGCAGCGTCTTCCCCGGACAGCAGGGCGGACCGCTGATGCACGTTGTCGCAGCCAAGGCCGTGGCCTTCGGAGAGGCGTTGCAGCCGGAGTTCCGCGCCTACGCCGAGCAGATCGTGAAGAACGCCAAGGTGCTGACTGCCGAGCTTGCCAGCGCGGGGTATCGCATCATCTCCGGCGGCACGGACACGCATCTGTGTCTGGTCGATGTCTTCCAGAAGGGGATTCTCGGCTCCGAGGCCGAGGCGGCTTTGGGCGTCGCAGGCATAACGGTAAACAAGAACGCGATCCCGTTCGACACCAATCCGCCCATGAAGCCAAGCGGCATTCGCATAGGCACTCCGGCGCTGACGACGCGCGGCATGAAGGAAGCCGAGATGCGCGTCATCGCAGCATGGATCGCCAAGGCTCTCGAAAGCCGCAACGACGCTGGCGTGCTGGCCAAGATTCGCGGCGAAGTCGGCGAGCTGGCGGAGAATTTTCCGCTCTACGGCTGGCTGCGCGAGTGCGAAGTAGCTGTGCGGTAGTCATAAAGGTGTACTGGGGGCACAATAACGGGCAAAGACGCATGATACTGTGCCCCCAATATTTTTTTGCAGGATTCCGTTCCATGAGAGCTGGAGCATTATTCATATTCACTATAAAATCGCGCTACCTCTTGACGCCGTCATCCTGAGCGAAGCGAAGGACCCCCGCATTTCGCTTGTGGTGGCAATGAAACCACCGGAAAACGTTATGCTCTAAACGGCCGTGCTTTTCCTGAGGACTCTATTGGCAAGTAAGAAAAATACGGGGGTCCTTCGCTTCGCTCAGGATGACGACTTCAAAAGATGGATCAACACTATAGCAAGTATCAAACTGTTCTAATCTACCTCTTCTCCGCTGGCAGCGGAGCCGTTCGATCCAGATCGAGGTTCAGTTCCAGCACATTGACGCGAGGCTCGCCGAGAAAGCCGAACTGGCGGCCTTCCGTGTGCCGCGCCACGAGCGCGCGAACGGCGCTCTCAGGCACGCCGCGCGAGCGAGCGACGCGCGCAACCTGAAACTCCGCTCCCGCAGGCGTGATGTGCGGATCGAGTCCCGAGCCCGAAGCCGTCACCAGATCGACCGGAATGTCAGCGCGCGGATGATCTGTCTGTAGCGTGGCGGCGTCCTGCTGAATGCGGTCGAATAGCTTCTTATTGGTCGGGGCGTAGTTCGAGCCAGAGGAGTTCGCGGCGTCATAGCCGTTGCCCGCCGCTGAGGGACGTGAGTGAAAATAGCCGGGTGCAGTAAAGGACTGGCCCAGCAGACGCGAGCCGACAATCTGTCCGTTCTGCCGAATGAGCTGGCCGTTGGCGTTGTTGTGAAAGAACAACTGCGCCGCTCCGGTTACAGCCAGCGGATAGAGCACGCCAAACAGAATGGTCGTGAAGAACGTGTAAAGAAGCGCGGTCGTGAGCGTGCGTCGCATGAGTGTCCTCTATGCCAGGTGAATCGCCGTGATGAGCATGTCGATGAGCTTGATGCCGATAAACGGAGCAATCAGGCCTCCGACTCCGTAAAGGATGAGGTTGCGGCGCAGCAGCGCCTCGGCGCTCATCGCCGTGTACTTGACGCCGCGCAGCGCCAGCGGAATCAGCGCGATGATGATCAGTGCGTTGAAGATGACCGCCGAAAGAATCGCCGACTGCGGCGTCCTCAGATGCATGATGTTCAGCGCGTTGAGCACGGGAAACGTAGCCGCAAACATGGCCGGAATGATGGCGAAATACTTGGCGACATCGTTGGCAATCGAGAAAGTCGTCAGCGCGCCGCGCGTCATCAGGAGTTGCTTGCCGATCTCGACGATTTCGATGAGCTTGGTCGGGTTCGAGTCCAGGTCAACCATGTTACCAGCCTCCTTGGCCGCCTGCGTGCCCGTGTTCATGGCCACGCCCACATCGGCCTGAGCCAGCGCGGGCGCGTCGTTGGTGCCGTCGCCGGTCATGGCGACCAGCTTGCCGTTGGCCTGCTCGCGGCGGATCAGGTCCATCTTGTCCTTGGGCTTGGCTTCGGCCAGAAAGTCATCTACGCCCGCCTCGCGCGCGATGGCAGCGGCAGTCAGCGGATTGTCGCCCGTAATCATGATGGTGCGAATGCCCATGGAGCGAAGCTGCGTGAAGCGCTCCTTCATGCCGCCCTTGACGATGTCCTTGAGATGAATGGTGCCGAGTGCCTTGCGGTTCTCGGCCACTACCAGCGGAGTGCCTCCGGTGCGCGCGACGTTTTCAACGGCCATGCGAACCTCGTTTGGCAGTACGCCGCCATTGCTTTCGAGAAAGCGCGCGATGGCGTCCGCCGAGCCTTTGCGAATCATGTGGCCATCGAAGTTCACGCCCGACATGCGCGTGGTTGCAGAGAAGGGAACGAACTCGGCCTTCAGCTCGTGCAGCTCGCGTCCTCGAAAGCCATACATCTCTTTGGCCAGCACGACGATGGAGCGGCCTTCGGGCGTCTCGTCGGGTAAGGACGAGAGCTGCGCCGCGTCGGCAAGCTGATCCTTGCTGACGCCGGGCGCGGGAATGAACTCCGCCGCCTGGCGATTGCCGAGCGTGATGGTGCCGGTCTTGTCGAGCAGCAGCGTGTTGACGTCGCCCGCCGCTTCGACCGCACGCCCGCTCATGGCCAGAACATTGTGCTGCACCAGGCGATCCATTCCGGCGATGCCAATCGCTGAGAGCAGGCCGCCGATGGTGGTAGGAATCAGGCAGACCAGCAGCGAGATCAGCACGAATACCGTCTGCGGCGCGGTGGAGTAAATCGCAATCGGCTGCAGCGTCACCACGGCCAGCAGAAAGATGATCGTAAGGCCCGCCAGCAGGATGTTCAGGGCGATTTCATTAGGAGTCTTCTGCCGCTCGGCGCCTTCTACCAACGCGATCATGCGATCAAGAAAGGTCTCGCCGGGATTGCTGGTGATGCGAACTCGGATCTCGTCGGAGAGCACGCGCGTGCCTCCGGTGACAGCGGAGCGGTCGCCTCCGGCCTCGCGAATCACGGGAGCCGATTCGCCGGTGATGGCCGACTCGTCCACCGAGGCCACACCTTCGATGATCTCGCCGTCGCCGGGAATCATCTGTCCGGCAACCACGATGCAGACGTCTCCGGCGCGCAGCCGCGAGCTGGGAAGGTCCTCCGTCGAGCCATCGGCACGCAGACGAACCGCCGTGGTCTCGGACTTCGCGCGGCGCAGAGCGTCGGCCTGAGCCTTGCCGCGCCCTTCGGCCATGGCTTCGGCAAAGTTGGCGAACAGCACCGTAAACCATAGCCAGAGCGTGATCTGAAGATTGAAACTCAACATGTAACCGTTACGGGAATAATTACGAAAAAGATAGATCGTCGTGATGACGCTGCCCAGCTCGACTACAAACATAACCGGGTTCTTCATCATCGTGCGCGGATTGAGCTTTTTGATAGCGTCCTTGGCGGCGCGGCGTACGATCTTGCCATCCCAGAGCGAGCGTTTGCGTGATTTGGACATATTCAGAAGCTCTTTCCCGCGTGCAGTTGAAGGTGTTCGAGAACCGGTCCCAGCGAGACCGCCGGGAAGAACGTCAGCGCGCCGACGATCAGAATCACTCCGACCAGCAGCACGGTGAACAGCGGCGTATGCACGGGAAACGTTCCGGTTGAAGGCGGAACCAGCTTCTTCTGCGCAAGACTGCCGGCCACGGCAAGCATGGGCACGATCATGCAGAAGCGCCCGAAGAGCATGGCCGCGGCCAGCGTGAAGTTGTACCAGTGCGTGTTGGCGTTGAGTCCGGCAAAGGCCGATCCGTTGTTGGCTGTCGCTGAGGTGTAGGCGTAGAGAATCTGCGAGAGGCCGTGCGGTCCTGGATTTGTAACCGATGCAAGACTAATATGCGGCATCAACAGCGACGCCGCTGTCAGGCCCAGGATCGAAAGCGGAAAGATGAGCACGTAGAGCATGGCCATCTTGACGTCGTAGGCTTCGATCTTCTTGCCCAGGTACTCCGGCGTGCGTCCGACCATGAGGCCCGCGATGAACACCGAGAGAATGACGAAGATCAACATGCCGTACAGCCCCGAACCGACGCCGCCGAAGATGATCTCGCCGAGCATCATGTTCACCATCGGAACCAATCCGCCCAGCGGCATGTAGGAGTCGTGCATGCTGTTGACGGCTCCACAACTGGCGTCGGTCGTAACCGTAGCGAAGAGCGCCGAACTGGCGATGCCGAAGCGAACCTCCTTGCCCTCCATGTTGCCTCCGGCCTGCTGCGGAGAGGCGAACTGATCGATGCGCAGATCGGCCCTGTGCATCAGCGGATTGGGCTGCGCCTCGGCCCAGTACGCCGTAAACACTCCAACAAAGCAGAGCGTGGCCATCGCCGCGAAAACCGCCCATCCATGCGCGGGAGAGCGTGTCATGCGGCCCAGCGTGACCGTCAGCGCCGCCGGAATCACAAAGATGGCAAAGATCTCCAGCAGGTTCGTAAACGGCGTGGGGTTCTCGAACGGATGCGCGCTGTTGGTGTTAAAGAAACCGCCGCCGTTGGTGCCGAGCATCTTAATCGCCTCCTGCGAGGCCACCGGTCCCTGCGCGATGGTCTGCGTGGCGACGGTTTGTGTGGCAGACTTTCCATATGTGCCTGTTGTTACATATTGCGACTGCACTAATTTGGCGGTGTCGTAGGGACGGAAATTCTGAATCACTCCCTGCGAAACCAGCGTAAGTGCGAGAACAAAACTTACCGGCAGCAGCACCCACAACGATGCTCGCGTCATATCGACCCAGAAGTTGCCCAGCGTCTTCGATTCGCGGCGCGCGATGCCGCGAATAAAGGCAATAGCCAGCGCAATGCCGACGGCTGCGGAGAAGAAGTTGTGATAAGCCAGCGTGAGCATCTGCGTCAGGTAGCTCATGGTCGCTTCGGGCACGTAGGACTGCCAGTTGGTGTTGGTCGTAAACGAGGCGGCGGTGTTGAAGGCCAGGCCCGGAGCTACACCTGCAAGATGCTGCGGATTCAGCGGCAGCACATGTTGTAGCCGTGCTATCACGTATGTAACCAGCATAGTTGCACAACTGAAGACGAGCATGCTGATGCCGTATTCAGTCCATCGCATCTCGTGGTTCTCGTCGATCCCGGTGAGGCGGTAGAGAAGCCGTTCGATGGGACGAAGGACCGGATCGGCAAAGGTGCGCTCGCGCTCGAAGACCCGAGCCATGTACAACCCCAGGGGTCGTGCGCAGACGAGGATAAGCAGGAAGAAAACGCAGATTTGAAACCAGCCGTTAGCGGTCATGGGGGGAGACTCTTTAGAACTTTTCCGGGCGCAGCAGCGCGTAGACGAGGTAAACGAACAGGGCGGCGAGAACAATCGATAGCAGAGTCGGTTCGAGCATCAGCGCGTCTCCTTTGGATTCTCTGGATTCTTTGGAGACTTTGGCTCGAGGCCTTCACACCCTGCGATGTAAGCAGCGCTGAGCAGGAAGAAGGCCACACAAGCAACCATGCATATGATGTCCCACATTGTTATCGGCTCCAATCTTTTTACCGGGCCGTAAAAGCGGCGTTCTCTAACAGGAAAATTTTTAGGACATAAAAAGTAAGTAGGAAAGTTATAAATAAGCCGTAAAGGCAAACTGAGTGCTTCTAGGTACGCCAAGCCTTTAGGCTTGGCCCTCTCTGCTGTTGCGATAGAACTGGGGCTTTAGCCCCTGGGGTATGCTTTCTTCTCAAGCAGAGATGAGAGCATGCCCCAGGGCCTAAAGGCCCGATCCGTTAGGAGTATTGAGAAGCCAAGCCTAAAGGCTTGGCGTACCTAGAAGCACTATCTACAAAACACGGTACTAGCTGAGCGTCTCCATCAGCTTATTGAGAGTGCTGTTGAGGTCCTTATCGGCGCGGCGCTGCTCGTCGATCTTGGCAATCGAGTGCATCACCGTGGTGTGGTGCTTGCCTCCGAACTGACGGCCGATCTCGGGCAGCGACGCCTCCGTCAACTGCTTACACAGATACATCGCAATCTGGCGCGGAACCACGATCTGACGCGAGTTGTTCTTCTGCTTCAGCTCCGGCACGCGCATTCCGAACTGTTCGGCGGTGGCGCGCTGGATCGCCTCAATGGTGATCTTGCGCACCTGCGTGTCGATGAACTGACGCAGGCAGCTCTGCGCTACCGGCAGCGATATCTCCACGCCCTGCATCGAACACCACGCAATCAGCCGCACCAGAGCGCCTTCCAGCTCGCGCACGTTGGTGCGCACGTTCGACGCTATGAACATCGCCACATCGGACGGCAGCCGCGTCTGCTCGCTCTCGGCCTTCTTCTGCAGGATCGCTACCTTGGTCTCCAGATCCGGCGGTTGAATATCGACCATCAAACCCCACTCAAAGCGCGAGCGCAGACGGTCCTCAAACTCCTGCAACTCCTTGGGCGGACGGTCACTGGCGATCACGATCTGCTTGGTCGATTCGTGCAGCGCGTTGAAGGTGTGAAAGAACTCCTCCTGGGTGCGCTCCTTGCCCGCCAGAAACTGGATGTCATCGATCAGCAGCACGTCCACGTTGCGGAAACGGTCGCGGAAGCTGGTCATCTTCTGGTAGCGGACGCTGTCGATCATCTCGTTGGTGAACTTCTCGCCGCTGACGTAGCAGATCGAGGCGTGAGGCTGGCGGCGCTTCACGTCGTGTCCGATGGCGTGCATGAGGTGGGTCTTGCCCATGCCCACTCCGCCGTAGAGGAAGAGCGGATTGTAGGCCTTCGACGGGCGCTCGGCGACGGCCTGCGCCGCTGCCGAGGCAAACTGATTGCCGTTGCCCACGACGAAAGAATCGAACTGATAGCGGGGATTGAGATTGGAGGCAACGTTCCAGTCGAAGCGCGACTGCTCGGGACTGGGGCTTGAGGGCACACCGCGCATCAGCGAGCCGTGACGATGCTGTCGCGGAGCGTTCTGGCTGTGGCTGGGCACGGGAGCGAAGCCGCCATCCTCGCGCAGCTCGCGGCGAGACTTTGCTTGCTCGGCCTCGGCGGCCACGGGAGCGGTGAAGGTGACCGAGTCGATCTCGAGGCCAAGATTCTCGATGGCCTCCTGAATGAGGTCGGCATAGCGGTCACCAATGTGCTGAAAGTCTTTGGACGGAACGCGCACGAAGAGCTTGCGGTCTTCGAGGTGCGAGAAGCGCGTGGGTTTCAGCCAGGTCTCGTACGATTGCCGGTTGATCTTCTTCTCCAGCGCACCCAGAATTCGGACCCAGTGATTCAAAACAGCAGCCGTTGCAGGAACAAATGACATACTAGCGATTCCTTCTTCCTGCTCCACCTTATCCTGTCGCACCTTCACTTCTCCTTTTTTGCCGCACGCATCCAGCGAAAAGATCCGGACTGCGGAAAAACAAAGATCCCTCCCGCTGATGCAGGTCATCAATCTTCCTCTGCAGTGCCAGAGATTCCTGGCAGACCAGATTGCGGAGAGGATCAGTTCAGCGGAAAAAGCTGAGCGCGGAGTATTCGGGTGATGCAGAAACTCCTTACCAGACGCAGTTGATCTTAGCACGGATGATGTCACGCTTTTTCGCAAAAAAACGCAGTTGCACCACGCATGGTGAAAAGATGCGAAAAGGTTCTACGACTGCATTCTCATGGCTAAAAATAACTTCAAAATTTCTGCGCGCGGAGCGTTTTTTTTCTATTTCGAGAGCAACTCTTGTGATAAAAATTCGCGGGCGCGCTCTGCCATCAAAACGTAAGATGCAGTCTCTGACGCGGCGAATGGCGTAGAGCAATCCGGTCTGCGCGGAGCGGAACAGGATGCGTTCGCGCGGATGCAGATATCAGGAGACCAGACGGTAGAGCACGCGCGTCCAGAGCACCCAGCCGATGGCCACCAGCGCGGCGGCCATCAGCGCCACGCCAATCCACCGCGGCGCCAGAGACCTTACACTCGCTCCACGGTTTTTGCGGACGTTCTCGGCGAACTCGACCCAATCCTTGTCTTCTTCGGCCACGCCGCTCTCGCGCAGGCTGGCCTCGAAGCGGCTGATCCACGGCGACTGCTCCAGCCCCAGCACTTCGAGATAGCTGCGAACGATGCTCTTGCGGAAGATTCCTCCCGGCAGCTCGGCGTAGCGCCCGGCTTCGAGCGCGCGGATGTGCTGCGACGAGATCTTGGTGATGCCGCAGATCGTCTCCAGCGTTACGTTACGCCGTTCGCGTTCCGCGCGCAGATCATCGCAGAACTTGTTCATCGGTCTGGTCTCGTCCTTACCATAAAAATGCAGCTTTTTGCGATTTTATTACCAAGAGGATATTCCTCGAATTACACTTCCGTCAAAGGAAATCCACAGGGGGAACAGGAGTTGCAACCGGCCCGCAAGATAAACAAAACCGGCATATAACACGGATTTAGCGAATTCTCCGAATCGCCCGGCCTGTTCACGATGCCCCCTGCCGTGCCGGGGCTTACACTGTACTAAGATGAACAGACTCGTATTCGGCAACCTTGTCCACCGCCCACTGCGCTCTTTGATCAGCGCGCTCGCCATCGCCATCGAGGTGATTATGATCCTCTCCGTCACGGGGATCTTTCTGGGCAAGCTCGAAGGCAGCAAGCAGCGGCAGAACGGCATTGGCATGGACATGATCATCCGCCCGCCCGCCTCCAGCGCCATATCGGCATTCAGTTCCGCCAGCTCCTCCATTAAGATCGCGGACATCGTGGCGCAGATTCCTCATGTTGCCGTGGCCGCGCCGGTCAATCTCAAGGTGGATGGATTGATCGAACAGATTTACGGAATCAACTTCAAAAGTTTCAACGCGCTTCAGCCCTTTACGTTTGTCTCCGGAACGCCCTTTCAGGGGCCGAACGACGTCATCATCGACGACTACGCCGGAGCCGGGAAGAAGGTTGGCGATACGATTCAGCTTCTGGACCATCCCTTCCGCATCTGCGGCATCGTCGAGCACGGCAAGGGCGCGCGCAAGTTTATCCCCATCGAGACCATGGGTAAGCTGACGGGCACGGAGGGCAAGGCGACGGTGTTCTACCTGCGCACGGAAGCCCCTCCCCGGCACCAGGAGGAGGTGCGCAAAGCCATTCTGGCCATTGATGGCATGAGCGATTACAAGGTCAGCACGGCGGAGGAGCTGTTTTCCGAACTCACGCCTGCGCGTCTGCCCGGTTTCAATACAGCCATCTACGTGGTCGTGGGCATATCGCTGGTGATTGGCTTTCTGGTCATCTTCCAGTCCATGTACACGGCGGTGATGGAGCGGACGCGCGAGATCGGCATTCTGAAGTCGATGGGAGCCTCGCGCAGTTATATTGTCTCCACCGTGCTGCGCGAGGCCGCGCTGCTGGCTGCGGCGGGGATCGCTCTTGGCGTTGCAGCCAGCCTCGTACTTGCTGTCGTGCTCGATGCGCGCTTTCCTACGCTGGACTTCGCGATCAATCTTCCCTGGGTCTGGAAGGCGGTGGTCATCGCCCTTGTCGGCGCTCTGCTGGGAGCGATGTATCCGGCGCTCAAGGCCGCCAGCAAGGATCCTATCGACGCGCTTGCTTACGAATAGAAAGAAGGGGGACACAAAATCGAAAGCGCCCCATTTGCGATGCGGCAAGACCGCGCTGCAAATGGGGCGTTCCTGTTTTGTTTACCAAAGATCAACGAAGAAAAATCGTTGACTGGAGCGACAAATCACTGCTGAGGTGGCGGCTGGTGGCCGAAGTTTCCCTCTGCTCTGTGGGGATCTCCCCGGTGCATCGCGCCCGGTCTCCTGTTGGCCATGCGGCGGGCACGGGCGCGTTCCTGCTGGAGCTTTGTCCACTGGTCGGGCGTCAGGACCCCGCGGATACTGAGCAGCATCCGCGCATTGGCCTTTTCCAACTCGGCGCGAGCAGCGGCTACCTTGTCGATCTGGGCAAGAACTTTGTTGGTATCGGGAGGATTGGCGGCAAGCATCGGACGAAGGATCACCTCGTCTTTCTCCAGGGTGGCCTTCAGGTCGATGAGCTGCAACTTGCTCTGCTGGAAGATGTCGTCCATGCGCTTCTGCTGGTCCGCGGTGATAGAGAGCCGCTCGATGAGGCCGGGGTTCCTCCACCACATGACATTTTTCCCGAAACGCTTTCTGGCATGGAAACGGTTCGCGGGGTCCGCCGCCGCAAAGGCTTCATGGCGGGTGGATGGGTGGCGCGCCGGCGCGTTCGAGGGCGGCTGTGGAGGATTGGCAGGAGCCTGGGCTGCGGCAGAAAGGCCGAACAGGGCAAGGGCGGCTGTGCTCAAGAGTGTGTGCTTCATAATGGTTTTCCTTTTTTCCAAAGTTTCCAAAGTGTTGTTACAGAGCAAACTGAATCAAATCGGTTACATCAGGCGTGATGGTGGTGATGGTGGATGCGCCGTCTGCGCCGGTTGGGTCCTCCAGCGGTCGCATGGGCGAGGGTACAGAGGTCAAGATGTCCTGATCGACCTCATTGAGAAGTATTTCGTCGGACTCCTGCGAGTTGGCCGCAAACTGGGCCTGCGGGCTGACAGGGGTAACAGGGCCATGAGAAGAAACCGGCGGAAGGGCCGTGGTCGTATGCCTCAGTCCGAACGGAGCAAGCACGATTACCGCAAGCGCTGCCGTGCCTATCCACAGAAGCGGGCGTGAAAACCGGTGAGGCGATGGAAGCACCGTTTGATGCACTCGGCTGGCGCGCGCCTCAGCCATCTGCCGCTGGGCGAAGGCCGTCGTCGCCTCCCGGAAGGACGCCAGTGGGAGGGCCAGGCGGGAAAGCTCCTCCGCACAGGCGGTACAGGTGCCGAGATGTTGTTCTCTGGCGGCGAAATCACTGGAGAACGGATGCGGAGAGTGATCCAGAAGCAGATCGCAAAGCTGTTCATGCGTGAGATGAGAGGTACTGCTCGAGGTCATAGCGTTTCCTTCGTTTCCGGTTGCATTTCTCTGTGCCGTTTGCGCACGGTCGCCAGCGCGCGATAGAGGTGGCTTTTGACGGTGCTGATCGAGAGCTGCGTAATGGCGGCAATCTCAGCCAGGTCTAGTTCTTCGACAAAGCGCAGCAGAAAGATATTGCGCTGGCGGCCAGAGAGCGCGGCCACCGACTCCCAGATCATGGTCACCTGCTCGCTGGCGATCATCCGCGACTCTATGGAGCTTTCCCGCAGTGGCAGGCAGTGAGCGACGTTGGCAATATCCACCGAGTTGGCGCTGGCGCGCCTCCAGAAGCGGAAGTGGCCAGTTCGGGTGTGGTCGCGGGACAGGTTGATGGCAATGCGTATCAGCCAGGTGTAGACGGCGCAGTCGCCGCGAAAGCTCGCGCGAGTGCTCCAGGCGCGCAGGAAGGTGTCCTGCGTAAGCGACTCGGCGGTGGCGCGGTCACGCAGGGACACCAGCAGAAAACGGAAGATGCGCTGTTCATAGGCAGCAACCACCGCATCGAGATCATCGAATGCAGTCGCGCGCAACGGCCCGGCGGCGGGAACCTTTTCCAGCGGGCCGGCGTTCTCGGCAGCAAGCGCATGCGATGTCATGGGTTCAGCCGTACCGGGCTCCTGCCGTTGGAATGGTTGCCTTCTATCAAGACAGACGGACACGGCCTGCGAGAAGACTACAGAAGGAGCGAGTTGTTTTTTCACACTGAAGTAAAGCGCTGTATGCTTGAATAACATGGACTCCGTCAAGGCGATATATCCGGGAACCTTCGATCCGCTGACCAACGGCCACGTGGACCTGATCGAGCGCGGATCGAAGATTGTCGATAACCTCATCGTAGCCGTCCTGCTCAACAGCGATAAGGGTACGCCGCTGTTCACGGTTCCGGAGCGCGTCGAGATGATCGAGGAGGCCATCGGCGGCATGAAGAACGTCACCGTGGCGACCTTCGACGGCCTGCTGGTGGACTTCGCCCGGCTGCACGGAGCCCGGGCCGTGCTGCGCGGCATCCGCGCCATCAGCGACTACGAGTACGAGATGCAGATGGCCATGATGAACCGCAAGCTCGATCCCGGGCTGGAGACGCTGTTCATGATGCCCGCCGAGAAGTACACCTACGTCAGCTCGCGTCTGGTCAAGGGGGTCTTCCGCCTGGGCGGAGACGTAGCCGAGCTGGTTCCCCCGCTGGTGATGGAGCGGCTCAAAGTCAAGGTGCCGACGCGATAGCTCGTCGAAGTCTATACTTGCTTCTAGGCAGGCCAAGCCTTTAGGCTTGGCCTACCTGGAAGCAAAACTCTGAATTCAGACATTTTACAAAAGGCAGTTCATGCGGGCCCCGTTGCGCGGAATTCTATTCCTTACAGTCCTGATCTCGTCAGTGTCCTATGCCCAGCAGACGGCAGTCTTGCCGGATGCTCCGCAGCCTGCACCGCAAACAGAAGATCAGCCGAAGCGGTTCCACGGAATGATGGGCCTCATGCCTGACTCGGGCGTGAGCGCCGGAGTGATTCCTCCTCCGCCGGCCCCGATGCAATCCTTCGTTCTTGCCACGCAGAACAGCTTTTACCCCACGTCGTTTGCGCTTGTCGGCTTGACCTCGCTCGTAACAAAGGGGCTGGACACGCATCCGGAGTTCGGAAAAGGACCGAAGGGGTACTGGGAGTACTACTGGCGCGGGTTCGCCGATAGAACGCTTGGGAGCTACTCGGTCATCTTCGTGTACCCGACCCTGTTGCGCCAGGACACGCGCTACGTCCCTGCGGGCAAGGGACCGGTCATTAAGCGCGGACTGTATGCGGCCAGCCGCGTGTTTGTTGCCCGGTCGTACAGCGGCGAAAACGTATTTAATGCCTCGGAGGTTCTGGGGCGAGGCACGGCGATCGCCATTTCGACAGCATATTACCCGAGCCAGAGACGCACCGCAGGCGAACAGGCTCCGCGTTTCGCCTATGCGTTAGGATTCGATGCGGCGACGAATGCGTTTTACGAGTTCTGGCCCGACATTGCTAAACACATTTGGCGCCGTCATTCAGTGAATACTGTCGATGATGGCGCTCACCTCGGCGAGCGATGAGATCGTATAGCGCGGATTGAGCCCGGCGCAGACGGCGTGGTCTCCGTAGCCATAGCTCGCCCAGCACGAACGAAGCCCGGCGTTCTGCGCGAACCGGAGATCGACCTCCGTGTCGCCTACAACCATCACCTCGTCTGCCGCCGAAACCGCAAGCAGCGGTGCAATATGGTTCGTGTAGAGACGCGGGTCCGGCTTTCGATACGCCACATCATGCGCGTTAAAAACAGCGTCAAATTGCCGCTCCAAGCCTAACCACGCGATCGCTTGATTGAGACCTCTTCCCTTGTTGCTGACGACAATCGACGCAATCCCTTTTCGTTTGAGGTAAGACAACACCTCGCAGGCCCCATCAAAGAGCCTGACCAGCGGCGCCGCATCGCTGTTGTAGAAGTTTCTATAGCAGGCAATCAGTTCTGGAATTTGCTCCTCAGCGCATTGAGGATGAGTCAGCCGCCGCATCGACTCATCGAGAGTAAGGCCGACCGTCGCCCGCACCTCTTCTATCGTTGGCGCTGGATAGTTGCAGAGTTTCATGGTTTCGCACATCGACCAGTAGATTCCCTCCAACGAGGAAACCAGCGTGCCGTCGAAGTCCCAGAGAACTGCCTTGATCGCCATTCTTAATTCTATCCAGAAGGCCCGGGTGCCCCATCCTGAGCGTAGCGAAGGGTGGGAACGTAAGACGCTCAATCAGGTGTTTTTCACCTCCGAAACGGTGGCAAGTAATAAAGTTTTCTTTCCCACCCTTCGCTACGCTCAGGATGGGGCACCCGAACGGTTGTGTTTGGTCGTAGCCTGTTAGCGCTTCGCTGCCAGTTGGCGAAGGACGTATTGCAGAATTCCGCCGTGCTGGTAGTAGAGAATCTCCTGCGGCGTATCTATGCGGACTGTGGCGGCGAACTCGCGCGTCCCGCCCTCGGATTCAGCAATAACGGTAATGTTTCTGCCACCAGAGAATCTGCCGTCGAGCATGGCTTTGAGTTCGCCCGGCTTGCCGATGCGGAATATCTCCTCGCCCGTCAGGCGCAGCGCCTCGGCGTTCTCGCCGGGCAGGAACTGCAACGGCAGGATGCCCATGCCCACGAGGTTGGAGCGGTGAATGCGCTCGAAGCTCTCGGCGATGACGAAGCGAATCCCCAGCAGGCGCGGACCCTTGGCCGCCCAGTCGCGCGAAGAACCGGAGCCGTATTCCTTGCCCGCAAGAACTCCCAGCGGAGTCTGTTTCTTTGCGTACTCGACCGAGGCATCGTAGATCGACATCGCCGCTCCCTCCGGCAGCAGCCGTGTGACGCCACCTTCAGTGCCCGGAGCGAGACGGTTCCGCAGACGAACATTGGCAAAGGTTCCGCGAACCATAACCTCGTGATTGCCGCGACGCGAGCCGTAGGAGTTGAAGTCGGCGGGCTTGACTCCGCGCTCGGTGAGATACTTTCCCGCCGGGCTGTCGCGCTTGATCGAGCCTGCCGGCGAGATGTGATCAGTTGTCACAGAGTCGCCAAGCACGGCAAGTATGCGTGCGCCTTGAATGTCCTCGACCGGCTCGGGCTCCGGCTTCATACCGTCGAAGTACGGAGCCTTGCGGATGTAAGTTGAATCTGCCTCCCATCCGTAAGTGTTGCCCGCAGGGTAGCTGAGGCTCTGCCAGTTCTTGTCGCCATGGCTGACGGTGGCGTATTCACGCTCGAACATCTCTGCATCAATGCTGCCGCAGACGGTAGATGTGATCTCCTGCTGTGTCGGCCAGATGTCGCGTAGATAGACCGGATTGCCAGCTTTGTCTTTGCCCAGAGGTTCGGTGTCGAAGTTGTGTCCGATGCGTCCTGCCAGAGCGTAGGCCACCACCAGCGGCGGACTCATTAAGTAGTTGGCGCGAACATCGGGCGAGATACGTCCCTCGAAGTTACGAT
Organism: Acidobacteriaceae bacterium; assembly: GCA_009781125.1. The sequence continues at coordinate 15,528 of WQYS01000012.1, forward strand.
TGCCCGAGAGCACAGATACGGCAACCAGGCCGTGCTCTTCGATGGCCTTCGATACATCGGTAGGCAGCGGGCCGGAGTTGCCGATGCAGGTGGTGCAGCCGTAGCCCACGATCTGAAAGCGCAGGGCTTCGAGATAGGGCAGCAGCCCGGACTTCTCGTAGTAGTCAGCGACCACGCGCGAGCCGGGCGCAAGCGACGTCTTCACCCACGGCGGCACGGTCAGTCCCTTCTCGACGGCCTTCTTGGCCACGAGGCCGGCGGCCAGCATCACGCTTGGATTTGAGGTGTTGGTGCACGATGTGATCGCCGCAATCACAATCGATCCGTGGTCGAGGTAGAGGTCCGGATCGACGCCGAACCGCTCTTGAATAGAGACCTGCGGAGCTTCAAGAACCTGGGTGCCCCATTCATGCGCGGTCTTATCGCGCATGGGTGGGGTCTGTCCGGCCTGAGCATCCCCCCCACCCATGCCACGATGAGACTGTGTCATGAATGGGGCACCCGAGCCGTTGAGCGTATGGCCGCCCTCGCCTTCCCAGCGCGCCGCCTGACGAACCGCTTTATTGTTTGCAGCAGGGCCGAGCAGCGAGGGAAGCTGCTCTTTGAAGCTGGCTCCGACGTTTTCGAGCGCAACGCGATCCTGCGGACGTTTTGGTCCGGCCACCGACGGCTCGACCGTAGATAAATCCAGCGCCAGCGTTGCCGAATACTGCGCTTCGGGCGAATCTGCCGTGTGGAACAGTCCCTGCTCCTTGCAGTACGCCTCGACGAGCGCGATCTGCTCGGCGCTGCGTCCGGTGAGGCGAAGGTAGTTCAGCGTCTCCGCATCGACAGGGAAGATTCCGCAGGTAGCTCCGTATTCGGGAGCCATGTTGGCGATGGTGGCGCGGTCGGCCAGCGCCAGCTCGCTGACGCCGGAGCCGTAGAACTCGACAAACTTGCCCACCACGCCCAGCTTGCGCAGCATCTGTACCACGGTGAGGACGAGGTCTGTCGCTGTGGCTCCTTCCTTGAGTCTACCGGTGAGCTTGAAGCCCACCACCTGCGGAACCAGCATGGAGACGGGCTGGCCCAGCATGGCCGCCTCGGCCTCGATGCCTCCGACGCCCCAGCCGAGAACGCCGAGACCATTAATCATCGTAGTGTGCGAGTCGGTTCCGACCAACGTGTCGGGATAGGCGACGTTGTCCCCGGTGGTGAAGACCACGCGGGCCAGGTGCTCCAGATTGACCTGATGGCAGATGCCCATCCCCGGCGGCACGGCGGAGAAGTTGCGGAAGGCGCTCTGTCCCCACTTGAGGAAGGCGTAGCGCTCGCGGTTGCGCTGGAACTCGAGCGCGGCGTTGAGGTCGTAGGCTCCGGCGCTGCCGTATGCGTCCACCTGCACGGAGTGGTCGATGACCAGCTCGGCGGGCTGCAGCGGGTTAATGCGCTCCGGGTCTCCGCCCAGAGCCTTCATGGCGTCGCGCATGGCGGCCAGATCGACCACCGCAGGCACGCCGGTGAAGTCCTGCATCAGGACGCGGGCGGGCATGTAAGCGATCTCGCGCGAAGACTCCAATAACTCGGCGGCGGGATTCCATGCGGCGAGGAAGCGGATGTCATCGGCAGTAACTGTGCGGCCATCCTCGTGGCGGAGCAGGTTTTCCAGCAGAATCCGCAGCGAATAGGGCAGCCGCGTCAGATCGACGCCGAGGGCGTCCAGGCGGTAGATGGTGTAACTTTTAGAACCAGATTTGAGAGTAGACCTGCTTTGGAAGGTATCCGGGTGTTGAGTGGCCATGCTGATTTTCTCCGATAAGAAACCGTGTGTGCTTGCGCGGTGATATAAGGCCGTCGAACGAATGGCGCGGGAGAGCTATCTCGCGATGTTTACAGGCAGTCAGCGTCCGCGGTCATGACGGCCAAAGCGGAAGCGCTTCAAACGGGATGGAAGGCGTCTCTTCATCGATGGATATTTTAATGCTATCAATTATGGCTTGGTAAGCGCCTTAGCAATGAACGAATATCAGGCAGCTTTAATCTCGCTGAGCAGGTCCGGGTGCCGATCCAGCAGCTTGAGCAGTTTGACCAGCGACAGCGGCGGCTTCGTCTTGCCGTTCTCATAGCGTGAAAAGGCATTCACGCCGCCGCCGAAGAGTTCCGCGGCTTGACGCTGGTCCAGATCGAGTTTTCTGCGAACCTTGGCGATGAAGTGCGGGTCGACAAGAGCGGCATTCACCTGCTGTTGAAAAGCTCCTATTAACTCGCTATAACGGTCGCCGTGCTCACGGTTCAGAACGATCTCACCACAAGCTGGGCAAAAGTCACCTGTCACCTCCGGTATGGAGGTGGATTCACTCTTATAGACATAAGGCACGTCGCGCGTGTCATGGACCAGTTTCGCCGCGCCACAGCTTGGGCATTTCATAGTTATAGCTCCTTGAAGGACACGATCAGCACGTCGTCAATAACAGTCAGCTTCAGATACACCTCATCGCCGTTCGCTACTTTGGCGTGGTACACATCCTGCCAGATTCGATGATCGGCATGGGTCGTCATGCTCTAATAAAAGTCAGCGGCAGTGAGCGTCAGGACAACGGCGCACATCCCGGTCAGATTGTGGATGCCTATTTCCCTCGCCCCGTTGAATGCCGTGGCTGTAGCCCTGACCTTTCCCGCTTCTACAAAAGCTTTAACAGTAGTCAGTTTGCAGTGCGAGGTACGCTTCTCCACAGGAGAAGTATAACCTAATTGGTTAATTTTGCAAGTAGGTTATCCAAATGTCTTGATAACAGGAAGGGCTATTTCGTGGTCCAATCTATATAAAGTCAGAGACGCTTCCGAAGAAGGACCTTAAGTTGCGTCGAAGAGCGCATCTTCTGCGCGGTCTTCGTGTCTGATAGATTAGTAATCCGGCCTGCCGGATTGCGAGAGTAGGAAAGGGTGCGCCCTATGAAAGATTCAGCAAATGCAATGAAATATGGATTTATCCGGCAGTTTGCCATCGCCGCCGGGCTGGCCCTTGGAGTTGGACTCCTCGGCGCCCCGGCCGCCATGGCCCAGACCGACTCCGATCCGGCGGATGTGAACATGGCTCCAGCCGACGCCTCGGCGCAGCAGCCTGCGTCTCCCGCTGGCGTCGTCAACGAGAGCCAGCAGCAGGCCGACGAATACAAGCGCACCGGACAACTGCCCAGCGCTCCGGCCAACGCGCAGCAGCAGGGACAGCCGCCCCAGGGACAATATCAGGGACAGGGCTATCCCCAGGGCGATCAGGGCTATTCTCCCTACGATCAGGGGTATGGCCAGCCCGGCGCGCCCTACGGCGATCAGGGCCAGATGATGGACCAGATCGATGCCGGACAGGAGGCCCTGGAGACCAGCACGGCGCCGCCCGCGCTGCCTGAGTACGCACAGCCCATGGCTCCGGGGCCGAACTATATATGGACTCCGGGCTACTGGTACTGGGGTTCGGCAGGATACTTCTGGACGCCGGGAGCCTGGGTGCTTGCGCCCTATCCCGGAGCCTTGTGGACTCCGGGCTACTGGGGCTTTTACGGGGGCCGCTACCGCTGGAACCA